>CAZUYQ010000027.1:28582-35339 GCA_964624705.1 uncultured Polynucleobacter sp. | reverse complement strand
GGTATGCGGTCGGTTGTGTCTGGACGCAAGCAGAGCCAAATTAATCTACGTAAGGGTGAGTTCGCATATGTTCAGAATTATGAACAAATTATGCGTGGTGCCAAGATCGTCGGTCGAGTTTTGGGGATTGCGTTTCTGCTTTTAGTGATTTCTTATGGGTTCCGATCTTTCTTATACAATCGCCAGATCGCAAATTTAGAAAAAGAGTATCTCAAGGAATTTTCAACGGTTCAGATGAGTGGTAAAAAGAAGCCAGCAGCGAACACGCCGTTTAATAAATTGCGTAATGATGTCAAAGCCTCGATGCAGAAGGATATTCAGGGCCGTCGCGATGCCGTGAATCAATTTATTGCCGCCAGCTCGACAAGCCCTTCCTTGCTTGTACTACAGGAGTTGAGTGCGGGTATTCCTAAAACAGTGAAGATCGATGTCACGCAGTTTGCTTACAATACCCAGCCAAACACATCGGTAGGCAAAGTTATTTTAAAAGGTGAAACGGACGGATACTCTTCAGTGGAAGCCATTAAAGAAGCATTGAAGAAAATTTCTTCTATTTCTGAAATTGAGGAAAAGCAGTCTGGTACTAAACCTGGTTCCGACAAGGTCATCGAATTTACACTTAATATGAATTATAAACCTGCTGGCACTGCTGTACACGCGAAAAAAGGCTAATAAGAGGGCTTTTGGAATGAATGCTTTATCGACCATGCAAGATAATCTGCGGACGCAAGTCCAGCAATTGACTAAAGATTTGCGTCGACGCTTGTTCGGAGTGAATAATGAGCGACTCGATTTGCTTGTCGATTCATTCTATAAATTAGAACCTCCACAGCGTAACGCTGTGATTGCCGGTGGTGTCGCAGCTTTGGTTCTAATGGTTGCGACATTTTTAATTCTGTATTTTGCGCAAGTGGCATCATTGAACCGCGAACTTAATAAGCGTTTTGATGCGCTTTATGAGATGCGAGAATTAAAGCACGAATATCAAGTTGAAGATCGACGTTTTGCAAAAGTAATCGAATCCATCACAAGTGACACCGCATCTGCTCGTATTAAGCCTTACTTTGAAAAAGTCGCCAATGAACAGGGTGTGCAGATTGATGGTTTAAACGAAACGAAAGTGCCACTGGCGGCTGATAATCCAATGTCGGATAAGTTGCAAGAAGTGAAGATTGATATGAACTTAAGTAATATATCGATTCCCCGTCTTTTGAACTTTGTTGTGGAAGTAGAAAAGGGCAGTGGATCTATTCGTATTCAAGATATGCAAATACGTGCTCGCTACGGAACAAAGTTATTTTTCGATGTGAAATTAAAAGGTCATGGATATATTCCCTCGAATTGAGAGTACGAAAAATATGAAAAAAATCTCTGCAAACTTCGGCATGATTGTACTGTTTTTCTTTAGCTTTATCATATTTCTGTATTGGTCTTTTCCGTATGGAGTATTAAAAGAAGCGCTGTCCTCACAAATTCAGGTTGCAACGGGAATGAATGTTCGTATGGCCGATTTAGGTCCAGCATTTCCTCTAGGATTTAGTGCTCGCGACGTCGAAATTTCGGGTGGTGGTGGTGCAAAAGTTGAGTTTAAGTCGGTCGATGTTCGGTTGGCATTTTGGCAGCTTTTTTTACTCCGTCTTGGCGTAAATTTAGAGATCGAATCAGGGAACAAGGGCGAACTTGATTTTGGTGTTGCATTCGGGCTGCCGTCACTTATTACTAAAGCTCATTTAGTTCCTTCGCGAGTATCCTTAAGTGCGCAAGCCTTTCCACTCGATGGGATTGTGTCTTATGGCCTTAAACAGGCTGTAGCAAGTGGTGCAGGTGGTGCGATGGCTGGTCCAATCATTTCTGCTCTTGGGTTTCGTGGAAAGTTAAGCGGCAATGCGCTTATAAATCTGGATTCAACGTCTATGTCCCAGTCTACAGGGGATATCAAATTGGTTTTCAATGATTCAGCATTGCTATTGAATGATCCGTCTATCGGACTTCCTGATCAGATCTTTAAAACCGCTCAGATCAATGCCTCGATGAATAGTGGTACTTTAAAAATTGATCCCAGTTCAAAATTTGCCTCCGATGAGCTTATGATCGGCCTTGATGGTAAAATCGCTGTAAAAAATGCGATGCCGGCCTCAGATCTAGATTTAAAGCTCGCTGTTAAGCTTTCAGGTGGCCTCGGCGAGAAGTTTGGTTGGGTGATGGATGGATTATCTGGTGGCGCCTCGAAGGGTGGTAATTTGAATCTTCAATTGCGTGGGACTGTTGCATCTCCGATCCCGACGCCCTTGTAGTTGTATCGGCATTGAATTAAGGCACCGACTTTGACATCACAGGCCGGGCTGCCGTACAATAAAATATGAACTCATGTTTTTTTTGGCTGGTAAGGCGAAGCGTCCCATGGGCAGTTGGCCGGAACGAGCGTTGCGGGCTCTCACAGTTTATTACGAACGCGGTATTAAAGCGCTCGGTGAGCTGAAGGCAGAGCAATATGAAGAAGCTGACTCGTTGCTAAATATGCGCAAGGCGGCCTTCCATAATTTCCGTGCAGCGGACCATTTGGCAACCCAGGAAGGGTATCCCGAAGCGGTCGCCAAAGAAATGCAGGGGCTATGGCAGCTCCTTGAAGTGCTCGATGCAGATTTGCTGCAAGAGCTATGTGCTGCTCGGGATCGAATGGAAGCTCAACTAGTGCAGTTGAGTAAAGTTCGAGCTACACTCGGTCGCTATCGATCAAGTGAGAGCGATAAGACAAGGTTTGAAAAGTCGGTTTAGTGTACTCGATTTTTTGACATAGAGCTCCGAGTACCGGAGCGCCGCAAGGATGCTACGGTTGTGGACAACAACGCTAGGGGAGAACTCATGACTATGACAACGGGATTGAAACCTAAACTGGCTCTTCTTTACGGGAATTTGCCAACCGTTGAAGAAATCGACCAATTCCAACTGCTGCGTAACACCTTCGATGTGTATGTTATCGCTCCTGAGTCGATCGTCGACTATTTAGCGCGTACCGCTAATTTTAATGATTTAAAATGTCTTTCCCTCCCTGATCACGATGAAAATCCAACGTATATGCCTGGTCTAGAGCGTGCTCTTGCTGGGTTTGATGTTGTTCTGGTGAAGGAAAGACTAGGTCTTTATGCGTTTCAAGCTGTCAAAGCCAAGTGGCGCAATAACTTTAGACTTGTGGTGTGGGTTGATAATCTGGTGCCGTTCCCAGGCGAAGATATGGATCAATTCCGTATCATCCGCACAGAGTTGGCAAGTGCTGCTGATGCATTCTTAGTGCAGAGTGACGCTGCGCGTGAGGCTCTCTTACTAGAAGGCATCGACGACAAACGAATTTCATTCTTCGAACCTTGGATTCAAACTAAATTTAAAAGAAGTCAAAAACTTCGTGCGAAAGCTGCCCAGACACTTCGTCTTAAAGATTCGGATTTCATTGTTGGCCATCTTGGTCAGATTGAATGGGAAGAAGATCTCTTGCTTTTAATTCATGCTGCCCGCAAGGCCATGAAAGACAATGTCGTTCTCAATCGCCGTTTAAAGATCGTTCTTTGCGGTATTGGCTCATTCAGTGAAGAAATTAATCAACGCGCAAAACAACTCGGGATGGACGGCAGAGTTATCTTTGTCGCGCCTGGTCGAGATGCCTTTGATTCAGTTATTCTTGCTTCCGATGCGCTATTTTGCAGTGTGACTTCAAGCCGCGACCGCCTTGAAGGTGACCCATACCGTCTTGTTACAGCCATGGCTTATAAGATTCCTGTCATTGCGAGCCGCAGTCCGATTGTGGAAGAATATGTCGGTAAGCACCGCATCGACTTTTGCCCAGGTTCAGTTGAGAGCTTAGCTAATGCGATTATCAAAGCATCCGAGGCGCGAGCCTTGACTCATAATATTGCTGGTAAGAACGCGGCGACGTTTGAGCAAAGGTTTAATTCGGAACGAGTGACGCGTCGTATGACGGACACCTTTAATCAGTTTCTTGGTCGCGAGATTCGTCATGATAACAATGTGACTGATCGTCGTGTGATGGAAATTGAAGCTCGCATTGCAAACGGCGAATACCTTGATGCTGTCGATTTAATTGAAGGTCTATTTGCCACTGGCAACGTTCCCATTTATCACCAAGCAAATCTATATCGATTGATCGGTGATTGTTTTGTGAAACTCGGTGATGGATCTGGCGGGAAATCGGCCTATAACAAAGCCATCGAACTTGATCCGTTCTCCTCACGTAGCCAAATAGGTCTAGGAACCATTGCTCTTACACGTAATAGTTACGACGTTGCCGTGATTCACTTCCAAAGAGCTGTAAGTCTTGCGCCGAACGATGAAATGGGCAGTTTCGGTCTCGGATTGGCATTTGAAGGTTTAAATGAGCTGAGTGAAGCGAATAAATGGGTCATGAGTGCTCTAAAAATCAATCCTCAGAACACTGCCGCCATTTTTACGCTGGTTAAGATGGCCTATGCGCGCAATAGCTTTGATGACGCTCGTGAAACACTATGCCGTTACATCGCATTGAATCCACACGACTTGAATATGTTGTACTCATTGGCGGGTATTGAATTCCGCTCTGGGAATGTGATTCAAGCAGAGCAAATCGCTCGTCAAATGGTTGCAATTGATCCATCAGACGCGAGAGCTAAACAGTTTGTAGAACAGATCTCGGCAGGTTCGCGAGATGCCCATGTGGGTGGTAACAAAGGCTGAGTATCGGTTGGGGTGATCCATGCTAAAACGCGTTCTCATTAATAAGAGGACAGTGCCGGTTCCTATACCGGTAAAGAATCTTGCCGACGCGTTTCATTGGATCGAAACCTCCATGATGCCAACCGGCCAGACGATAACTTCCGCAGCTATTGATGGGAAGTCGGTGCTGGAGCTTTGGGGGAATCTTAAAGCTACCCAAGCGATTTCTCTGCATCCTGATTCGCGATTTGAAGTTCGAATAGAAAGCCCTATGGATCTAGCCTTGCAAGGCATGGAAACGACGCATACGCTTTGTGGCGCGATCTTGCGAAACTTAAAACCGTTGGCAGTTCATTTATGGCAAGCAAAACCCTCCGACGAACAACCTGAGCTGTATCAAGTGGCTGATGACGTCCTACTTATTATCGATTTGATCGATCATTCCAAGGCGATGGGTGTTGAATCACAAATCGATTTTGGTCCTATGATTGAATTTCAAGCGCATATGAAAAAGATTTCTTTAAGTCTATCTGCTGCCTCAGGCAAATCTGACTGGCGTGCGTGCGCGCAGATACTGCTGCGCGACACCACGACGACGACGGGTCTTGAATCGACGCTTCGTGCGCTACAGGAAGAAGTCGAGGCCTGTCATTTACGGCTTTTGACGTCTCGGGGCATGGCCGCCTTGGGGACTTGACCGATCTCGGCTTTGGTAATTAGCAAAATTTAAACAAAAAATCTTTGAATATGAGCGGGGCAAGAAGCTAATTCTAGGCGTAAGCTATAGGATGTTCTGTAAGTTCCGAAACCCTAGAGGATTGAACATTGTTCACTAAGGGTGTCCCGCTGAATGAAGCGACTTCTTACAAATTATCGATTTTGTTGTCCGATTGCTATCATCCTCGCGTCGGCAACAGCACATTCTGCATTTGCAATTACAATGCCTGGTGCAATGCCATTGATCACAAGAGTTCATCAGAATATCGATCCTGAATTTGCGGAATGGTTAACGAACAACGCCGAGATTCCAGCTGCGATGGAACTTGAACCTAAGGAATTCTTGATTCAGGTGGCGAAACAAGATCCCGTTACTGGTGCGTTGATGCAGATCCTGCGCTATCGTAAGGATAAAAACACCTCCGGTTTTCCACAACAAGACAAGCGTCCGGATTTTATCGCTGAGGCTTGGAAGATTCTCGAGGAAGAAAATAAAAAAAATATTGATGAACGGAATGTTTTAACCGCGGACTTGGCAGCGAGCCTTATTGAGTTTGGCGATCAAAGCCAAGTAAAGACCGCCCAGTCAGCAGTGGAGCAGGAACCTATTTACTCTTGTGTGCGTAAGAACCTGGTTATGACTACGGTTCAAAGATCGTCGCTTGAGAAGATGTCTACTGCGGATGTTAATGAGCTAATTAGTTTGGCCGGAAAATACGATTCTTTATCGCACCGTCGCAAGTTGTTAGACGCGGTCGCGAGCGGATTACCCGTCAAACGACGCGCGGAATTTGCAGATAATATACGCGATATTGGTGGGAATCTACCCTTGTTGGTTCGGCGGCATGAGTGGCTGATGGACGCATCGGAACGAGCTCTTATGCTAGATCCGTGGCATACGGCTATGAAGTCAGTTCGAAAAACAGACTGCGCAAAAGCAACCAAAGAGTTTAACGGCGTCATAAAAGATACGCGATTTAAGATTGCAATTGATGCCACGATGGAAGTTGGTCAGGCAATTGAACGATGCTGGCGGAATACAAAACGCCAGGCGGCGCTAGATTTCTGGGACGATGAAAAACCTATTCTAAAGGCAAAATTTGGTGATCTTGGCCTAGCCTGGGCAGATGTTCGTCGCGGTTATTTACTGTGGGCATACGATCGTAACGATGAAGCTGTCGAAGCCTATACTAAAATTCTTGAGGCTACGACAGGAAAAACCGATTACAAAGCCATAAGTGCAAAAGCAGTTTATACACTGGGGAAAATTGCTGAAAATAAAAATGATTTTGATAAAGCGATCGATTTTTATACCAACTATGTCGATCACTATGGTGAA
>CAZUYQ010000027.1:24504-28572 GCA_964624705.1 uncultured Polynucleobacter sp. | reverse complement strand
AAGTAAAGTTTCATTTTGAATATGTTTTAAATAGTCTAGTCGTATCGCGAGCTAGCAAGAACCAGTGGCGAGAGTTGATTCAATCATTACGTCATTATCTCGATCAACAAGCTCTTGTTTCAATCGATCAACGTCCAGTTGGTAATATGGCATTTAGTTTGTTTTGGCTTGGTAGGGCTCATCTGAGTATGGGGCAGCCGGAGCTAGCCAAAGAAATGTGGCGTCGTCTTGCTGCAGAGTATTATAGTACGTTCTATGGCGCTATGGGACACTTCTTGCTTGAAAAGGCATCCGATAAAGTTTATGCGCTGGAGCCATCGAGAGTCAGTGGATTTAAATTCGAATCACTCTTGACAGCTCTTTCTGTTAAACAAAAGCGAGTTATAAATAAAACAACTAAGCTTCTTCGAGCGGGCCTTTTTGAACAAGCTCGCTGTGAGGTTGAGGAAATAAGTTCTCAAGAGAAGAATAATTGGGATCTCCAGCTAGTTCGTGCTCTGTTACTTCATACAAGCGGTTCTTGGCTTGAGGCGATTAAGATATACGATGCTATGCCGCGTTCGGTTAGGAACAGCCTACCGGTTGGGTTTGAGCGTATTCTGTTTCCGCGACGTTATGCAACCTTGGTTCAAAGCTATTCTTCTAAACTAGGAATTGATGCTGACTTTGTCTTCGCCGTTATGAGGCAAGAAAGCGTTTTTGCACGCGAGGCGATGTCACCTGTTGGCGCGATGGGTTTGATGCAGCTTATGCCATCGACTGCCGCCCTCGAAATAACTAAACTGCCGCATAATTATGTAGATAGCCTTCATCGCGCAGAAGTCCAAAAAATATCCGGAGATGTCCAAATTTTGTTTGATCCAGAGGTTAATGTCCCTTTGGGTGTGCATCATTTGGCAAGGCTTTTGCAGTTATATAAATCGCCTGTTTTTGCATTGACTGCATACAATGCGAGCCCGGCGGCAACAATAAAATGGAAGAAAACCATTGCCACGGATGACTTGATGACTTTTATCGAGCGCATTCCTTATAAGGAAACGAGAGCCTACGTGAAATTAATTCTCCGCAATTATTTCTATTATAAGCGTTGGTATGGTCCTTCGCAGGAATTAAAAGAAATTCATTTGGAGTCTTTGGCGAAAGACCTGATTACTATGACCAGGAATCCACCGAAGGAATCCGTTCCTTAGCTGTCGTTATTTTGAGCGTCGGGGGCCGATTAAGTCGTTGCTCCCGGTTGGTTCTGAGGCGCGGCCGCTTGGCATGCAGGTAAGGTCAGACAATGATTATTGATGCGATTTAGTGTCGGAAAAGCATCTAAAGAAACATTGAATCTAAGAGCATTATAAATTTGTGGGACGACACATAGGTCGGCAAAGCTTAACTCGCCGCCAACGCTGTAGGTCCCGGCATATTGTGTGACTAAAGCTTCGACCTTAGTAAGTCCTAATTCGATCCAGTGTCGCGCCCAGGCTGCTTGTTGATAGGGCTCGCTGCTGTAATAGCGCATGACCGAAAGATTTTGGATTGGTTGAATACCAGAAGCGATCATCTGACAAATCTGCCGAACACGAACTCTTTCCTCGCTCCCTTGTGGCATAAGTGGTTTATGTGGATAGGTTTCCTCGATCCATTCGAGCATTGCCATCGATTCTCCAAAGATCATTCCATTCGCTGACAGTGCTGGAACAAATCCATTCGGGTTTACGGCTAAAAATTCCGGGCTATTCTGCTCATTTTTCAGTAAATTAATTGGAATATCTTTGTACGGGATTTCTTTGTGTTTAAGGGCCCAACGGACACGCCAAGAGCAACTAGAACGCCAGTAGTGATAGAGAGAAAGCGTTGTCTCAGATTTTTTTGTCATGTTTGATAATCCTTAAAAATTTAAAGCCTTGTTTCAATACTCGATGTTGTTGTCATACCATCCATGGTGTGAACCGCTCGATATGCTAAAATTTCGACGCCGTTGCTATGTGCCTCGCGAAGTAATTTTCCATACATCGGATCAATATGGTCGGCCGGGCCAAATGCGCATCCCTCCGGCCGATTCACAAAAAACAACATAACTGCTCGATGCCCTTGCTTTACCATCGCAGAAAGCTCGCGTAAATGCTTCTGTCCACGCTCGGTAACCGCATCAGGAAACAATATATGCTCTCCGTTAAACAACGTGGCATTCTTAATTTCGACAAAACAGTTTGGTCGCCCAGCTTCGGTAAGCAAAAGATCAATCTTGGAATTTGTTCCGTATTTGGCTTCTCGCTGAATGCCGGTATAGCCAATTAACTCAGGAATAAGTCCGGTCTTTATGCTGTGCTCCACTACACGGTTTGGCATCATCGTGTTGATGCCGACATAGCCGCCGTCAGTTTCGGTGAGTTCCCAAGTCCATTTCAGTTTGCGTTTTGGATCATCATTATATGAGAGCCAGACGGTCGCTCCAGGAGTCATGCAGCTCGCCATACTACCAGTGTTTGGACAATGTGCCGTAACTTTCGTTCCATCGTCTAAGACGACGTCAGCAAAGAAACGCTTATAACGTTTTTCTAGTTTAGCTCTGCGTAAGGTTGTCGAAAAAGGCACCATCTTGTTGCTCTATTTCCTTGAGTTGATCTGTCGGAATAAGTGTCATCCCGTATTTTTGCAGTTTTGCACGGTAAACTTTATGCCGCTCGCGCAATTGCCGCATGGTTTGTTGGTATGCCATATGGATGACTTGAGTTCGGATGCGGTATCGCATCGGCGAGCCCGCCATCAACTGTGCGACCTCTTCATCCGGTTGAAACACAATAAAATCTGTTTCGGGATAACGCTCTGTTAAATGCGATAAAACACTATGGAACCTTGTGTAAACGAGAGCTTTGACAGACTGCAGCAGAGCATAGTAGCCGCCTTTTTTGTCGACAGAGCCTGGGATCAACGTGCCTAGGGGTTTCAGTGGATCGATAATAAAAACGAGATCACAGCCACGTTCTACCACTAACTCAAGATTGCAAGTCTTGGTAATTTGTCCATCAATAAACCAACGACCGTTAATCTGACTTGGCTCAAAAACAAGCGGTAGCGCACAACTTGCATAGATAGCTTCGCTAATCGGTACGTTACGCCATGGCTCTTGACCAAAAACCACGTGTTCGAAAGTATCCATATCGGTGCCCCCGATATAGAGTTCCGTTTTAAGCCCTTCAAAGCTGTCTTTGCCGCCTGCAGCATCGACACAATGACGAATATATTGTCTAAGAGCTTCCCCTTTAAAAAATCCCGTTGGAATTGCTTTTAATGTTTGTTTAATCCATTTGACCGGGTCTAAGCTAGTCCAACTAATGCTTTCGCGTAAGACACGCGATAATATACTGCTCCCTGCTAAATCAAAGATGGTCGCACTTGTGAAGGGTTGAATCATTTCTGATTTACCATGCATCGCTTTTATAACTTCGATGAGTGGAACATTGCTCGCGACAAGTGCAGAGCCGATGGAGCCAGAACTAACACCGCTATAAACGTTCGCGTCATGAATGGTACGGCCATGTATAGAACGTTCAAGAGCATACAGAACACCTAATTGGTATAAAAACCCTTCCAAACCGCCGCCGCTCATCGCGACACCAACGCGTTGATCTTTATCAAAATCTGCGGTGAGGAGTTGGTGCAACCATTTTAAAACGACGACAGCATGACTTGGTGAAATGCAAACATCACGAACATTAAAGCGACCAAGCTCAAATGCTCGCGTCGCTTGTGATTTTTGACTGGTTTTCGCTTTCGCTGCGTCGAGAATAGCGACGATACGACTTGATGGAAAAAGAAAATCGGGTCCCCATAGCTCAGCAAAAGATTTTACATCTTTGCGAATAGACGCGACAGCGGCTTGAGCGTCTAAGGCGTCATCTCCACGTTCGTCGTAAACTAAAAGATCGACAGGGTTTTGACGCAGGTGCGGTGTGACAGCATTCAGATTTGTCAGTAAATGAATGCGCAGCGTGATTCCATGTAAAAGGCTATGAGAGATGTCCCAGCCTTGGCCAATCGAATTTTTTTCTTCGAGCGGTACCCCTTTGATGCGGG
>CAZUYQ010000027.1:23623-24469 GCA_964624705.1 uncultured Polynucleobacter sp. | reverse complement strand
CAACATAAGCAACATATTTAATCACTCTGACGCTCCGCGGAATGCCTTCAGTTCCTGCATCATGGTCTCAGCACCTACGTACCCATTAAGGGCCTTGTGCTGTCCGAGTGCTCCACCAACAGGAAGTAAGGTAATTGTCGGTAGACCTGGAAGCTCATATTTTTCCTGGAGAGCATTATTTGGATCGGTAGGCTCAGTCAGGTCCATCTTATACATCGTCCAGTGGTCTGCTAGTTCTTTTAGAACTTCAGGATCTGCAAAAGTTGTAGCGTCCATCTTTTTGCACGCCTCGCACCACTCAGCCCAGGAATCAACTAAGACAGGTTTTCCGGATTTAACTGATGAAGCAAAAGCATCGGCCTCATTATGATGCCAAACAAGCGAGTCATGAGCTGCCGCAGCGTTGTGAGTGAGTGATTGAATGCCAAAGAATAATCCCGCGCCTAAGAGTATCGAGGGAAGAAGCATCACGCATTTATTGTGATGATGCCTTGCAGTGGCGATAAACCAGAGAGAGGCAAGGATGCCGCCAACTGTGCCTACGAGACCGATCGTTCCCCAGTAGTCTTGAATCTGAGTGAATAATTTATAAAGCGGTAGGCGCAGGAAGTAGAGAGAAAGGCCAAACATCACGGCCGCGAAAATAAGTTTTGTGGCAATTTGAAGTGTGAAATTTACTTTGATCTTTGAAATTTTTGCAGCGGACGCGCCGAGAAAAACATACGGGAGGGCAAAGCCAACGCTGTAGACACCCAGCAGCGCAGTAGCCTCGGCAACACTGCTACGACCGGCAGTATAGGTCAATAAAGCAGCCAAGATCGGTCCAGTACAAGGTGATGCTACAAG
>CAZUYQ010000027.1:0-23613 GCA_964624705.1 uncultured Polynucleobacter sp. | reverse complement strand
AAGCCCTGCGCCTGTTCCCATAAGAAATGCATTCAGTGGTCCGCCTTTGCGGGAACCAATCTGGCCGCCAATTTGTTGAAGCTTACTTAAATCACCGAATCCAAGCATACTAAGACCAAGTATGGCCATTACGACACCGAAAGAAATCGACACCACTGGATTTGCAATAAGATTTCCAAACAGTGCGCCGCTCATCGCAGCAAATACTCCCAGCACCGTATACGTGACAACAATACCCAGAGCATACATCGAACTTCCGACAATCGGTTTGCCAGTTTGATGGCTCAATAGACGGATGGTGATGGGAATCATCGGAGCGACGCAGGGAGTGAGGTTTGTCAGTAGACCTCCTACGAAGGCAATGAGTAGCATCATGCCGAGCGTCATTGTTCCATCTTTTACTTGGCGGGCAAAATTTTCTTCAAAGGTCCCAGTCGCTTTTGGTGCTTCTGCCGCTGGAGTCGCAGCGGAGATACTTGCGGGGATCTTTGGCGGTAGGGCAGCGACCTCAGAAGGGGCTTGCTTGCCTGCCATCGGGGTGACTAGGAAACTAAGTTCTTCCTTCCAAGGGAAAAGACAAATAACCCTTGTGCAGCCGACATATTTGACCGCCATCTTAAAGTCAGTAGGCCTTGCCCCAGAAGGGCCAGTAAGGGTGACCTTGCACTCGCCGCCGGTAAAGACATCGACATCTTTATTAGAGATCGGATCAAACTGACGGGCGGTTGCCGGAGCCTCTACTTTAGCCACAAGCCAACCGGAAGGGGGGAGCCATTCTAATTTATCTTGATAAATAGTGAACTGCTGTTCCGTCGATAGGCCGACGAGGACCGTGACAGCCGAGCGACTTAAATCCAATTCGGCGCCAATGGGCGTCCAGTGAATCACATCCCTAGGGTGGATATCGAGCTTAGCTTTTTTCCCCGCGGCATCACTTGAATCTTCCAATTGATTCAATACGTTAGGTCCAGATTCCTTCGACCCTTGTGCCCGTGCCGAGGGTTCAATAACCTGTGTAAGAGTTGCAAAAATTAATGGGAGAAGCGTACGAACTACATGCATAGATGATGTTCCTAACATTGCTATTTTCCTTGAAGTTTAAGGCATTTGGCGTGATAAGAAAATAAGAAACGGTATGGGGGAGTTCGGCAAAAATAGGTTGACTTAGAACACCAGATTCGTATAGATACCGTACTCCAAATTTTTGGCCGGTTTCCGGCGCGATTTTTTGTCTTATGTTTAACGTTGAAGACTGATCATTATTGATTGGAACAAGCCATGACGCATACCGCTCTGAAATGTGAAGTAAAAGTACGTCTTAAAAAAGACGATGAAGTAATGATTGTCGCCGGGAAGGATAAAGGCAAAACAGGGAAAATCTCCCGTGTTGCCCGTAAAACTGACCGCGTCTTTGTGGACGGCGTAAATGTTACAAAACGCCACACAAAACCTTCCCTCCAGAACCAGGATGGTGGTATTGTTGAGAAAACGATGGGTATTCACATTAGTAATGTGATGCTTATCGACCCAAAATCAAAAAAACCAACACGCGTTGGCTTTAAGGTTGAGGGCGGAAAAAAGGTTCGATTCGCTAAAGACTCAGGGACTATCTTGTCCTAAGTATTTGGCGGTTTTTCGGATAAATCTCCTTTCGTGTGTTTGGGGGCGCTGGAGTACAACTCTGGCGCTTCAGTTTTTCTGCTACTTACGGACCGAAGGGTCTGGTTAAATTCCAACCGTAGTCTCAATCCCAAACATCCAGTGGGACCGGCTGTCATACTGTATTGTGTGATAGCGAACTGTCGGTTCAATCAGCACAAGTCCTTTCAGCATCGGTAACCCCGCTCCGCCTTGGACGTACCACATCCACAAATTCTCTTTACGATTCATGCGATCATCCACAGCATCGATGGGAGAAGCGGTTTTTACGCTAGTGCGACGGATATCATAACCCCCGCCGAATGCCAGAGACGGAACCACATACCAATCTCTTGTGATTGCCGCTTCGAAGAGGACCGTCGTGTCTGTTTCGCGAATTTTGACTGCTTGTGGCATCTCTGGCTGATCACTGGAATAACCTAAGCGGAAGCCTCCGCGCCACCACGTCTCTTCCCAGGGCGAGGCATGGTAGACAAATGCAATAAGCTCAGGAGTTAGCCGCCTGAACGTACGAGCACCATAGTCTTGCCTTGTCGTCCATGCGAGATTGAGTCCAACTGCAAATCTTTGTGAGGGGTCATTTATTTGCGGTTCTTTTTCGTGTTTTTCGCCCGTAGGAAACTCAATGGAATTCATATCCACTGCAGCCTGCAATGGGAATATCGCAGCCCCAAAAGACAAAACAGCTAATGTATTTAAGAAGTGTTTTTTCTGAGAAGAAAATTTCATGGACAAATCCCTTCGCGCGCAGCTGTTTGAAAGCCTCCAGCACCAAAATTTTCTATGAACTGTGTGCACATCGTCGTTTGCCATGCAGTTGGGGAATTTTTGATGAGGGCGCGGATAAATGCTCCGGTGAACTGACCTTGCTTGATCCACATTTCGTTATTTGTCGGCTCATCGCTATCACCCGATGTCGCCGTAGTAACGATCGTTGACGGCATAGCTTTTATCTCCGTTTGAACTTGGCGAAGACTTGCGATCAATCCAGACGCTAACTCAGGAGACGTTACAGTTGGCATTGCTTTTTGAGCTTGTACAAGAGAACGGGCGAAGAGAGTTCCAATGCAATAAAAGGATCCCGTGCACTTGCTTAAACCACTACCTGATCCGGTCGCAACTTCATCCCATTTAAAGCTGGTTTTTGTGATGTGTCGTTGATCTGCTATGTCTGAAATATCGATACTTGCGCGCAAAATATCGTAGCATCCGGTATAAAGCGAACTTACAAAATCAGCCCAACCCTCGTTGAGGCCTCGAAGTGCGTAGGTGTCGCCTAAGTAATTTTTTTCGTCATAAACGGCGTCGAAAACTGCGTTGTCAAAAACTGCATGGCCAAACTCATGACTCATCACCTGCAGATTTCCAGCAAGGGGAATATTTTCAATGGATGAACGTTGAAATAGCAAAAATTGTTTGTCTTTTGGCGAAAAAGCAGCGTTAAGTTTCAGGCCAGCGCTGGTGTCGGTGCCTGCAACCTTCATAATGACTTGCGGTTCGAAAAGAACGGTGTGCTTACCGTCAGGATATTTCGTGGTGAGTGTTGATGACTGAATACCTAGAACATCGCTCAATTTAGAGTAGATATAATCAAGTTGATAGTAACTACTTAGCATTGCCAGCGTGCTGTAATCGGAAGGAATCACGACGCCATCACTCATCGTATAGCGGAGTGAAGGGGATGCACCACCGGTAAAACTATCTGCACTTACCAATGAGCCGTTTACTTCTTTGATCGTTAACTCTCCACCCCGAAGAATTTTCGCATAGGTTCCATCTAGCTCATCCAAATCGGTTAAAGAACTGAATGATTTCTCGATGAGACCAAATTGAGCCGCCCCGGTTTCAGCATCGACACCGGTCATAGCAACAACGATGGACTTATACGGTTGACCGGCAGATGGACGCTTGCTTCCGCAGGATGCTGAAAGGCAGCTGAGAAAAACCAATGGAAAAAATACATTTGGAAATGAAAGATTCCTATTCATATTACATCCTCGTCGCAAGAGTTAACCACGGAGCGGTACCAGAAACGCCGCTCACGTAGAGGTGGATGAGGCCAATACCAATCAACCAATCAGTCCGAGTATGGTATTCGTACTGGAATTGAGCAATCCGGTTGGGCTGTGTCATAAGCTTAACGGTCGAGGCTTGAGTAATGTCTGCCGAAGGCGTGCTGACATCAAGGGAAGAGTACGCGGTCGCCGCCACCGTTCCTCGAAGATTGGCGGCCTCATCAATTGTGTAGGTATAACCTGCACCTAACAGAAATGTCGTAATGCTAATTTCGCTATGACTAATGCTATTTGTTTTTCCTATGTCGGCGGATAGTCGGAGATAGTTTGCATGTGCAGTAAGGGCATGATTATTAGTAAAACGCCAAGCATGATTCCATGTCGCGTTCTGATAAATCACGCTTCCAGGTGTGTTGCCTTGAATGCCAATATAACCAGCGTAAACGGTTGCTGCGGATTGATGCTGCGGCGTACCATACACTAACGAGCGAGCTTTGAGCGAGAGACCCTGGCCGCCAAATAACCAGGGAAGTGTCGTAACTAGGGAATTGGTACCGACTGTAAGTGTCTTACTTACACCGTAATCTAAAGCCATAGAAGGCATCGGTATAATGCCATAGATGAGTGGCGGGAATTCTAAAACAAATTTCCCTTCATCTGCGATATTCGTGTCAAAATATCCAGGGTATCCTTGCGTGGGTGATTCCCAGGCTTGTGCGTCCCCTTCATATATCGCTCCTCTTTGCGCAAGGGATGGAGCGCTGAAACAAACCCCAAATCCCATAATCGAGATCAAGCTCAAATAATTCATTTGCAGACCGCTTTCTTTTGTTTCTGTGTGACGCTATTTATATTAAGCGTGATCGCTAGTCGCTGACAACTTGTCCGTACAGCGAATTTAAAAATGCTTCAAGGTCGGCAAGTTCGGTGTCGCTTAATCGGAGGGGGCGTAGTGATTCTTCGATATGTCCGACAGCAGGTTTGCCTGGCAATAAATTATAGTGAATGAGTACGTCCCTGAGGGTTGGAAAACGTCCGTCGTGCCCATAGGGTGCTGTATCGCGAAGATTGCGCAGAGTAGGAGTTTTAAATGCGCCGACCAATTCGCTATTTTCAGATTCGACAAACTGCATCTCCCCGCAAGATTCGCTTCCTGAGTTGAGCTGCTTAAAATAAAGACCATCGCAATTAAAGAGTCCGTTTTTTGCAAGCAGGATTCCCTGAGCACGACCAAGATCAACGGATTTTGCGCTCAGTGCTGGAAGCCCGATGTTATGAAACTGATGATCGGTTAAGTCCGGGCCTTGGTGGCAAAGCATGCAGCGACCTTCGCCAGCAAAAGTCTGCAAACCTTTAAACTCAGATGATCCAAAGCCTTCGATGAATGCGCTTTCGGCATTTCCTGACGCAAGAAATCGATCTGCAAAAAGATCAAAAGGAGAATCTTGAGTATGAATCGTGCGCTCGAATGCGGCGATTGCCTGCGAAAAATTTGCGACAATTTGATTGATTGCGGCTTGGGTTGCGGGAGGGCTTCGATCAAACGGTGTTTGTGACGCTGTTAGTCCCGCAGAATCTTCTTGAATAATGCGAACAGGCTGAATCCCCCGATCATGAGCGCGACCAAGGATATCTTTTTGAAGTTCCGAGCTTCCAAGTGTCCCTAGAACATAAGCTGCGACCGCATCGCTGACATAAACCGGCTTGTTGCTAGGTAATGAGGATTCGGGGAGCTGGATGTGCGGTAACGGACCAAAAATGGATTCATATTCCGAACGAAAATTTTGCAGAATGGTCGAGGCGATATCAACCCGTGTAAAGCCATGCTCTAAGGGATTTTCGACTGGGCCTGGTGCCTGCATTTCAAGTGAGTCCGCTCGACCATTGTGAAAAAACCAGTGATTGTTCCTCACATTAATAAGTGTCGGTGCGTTCATATTGGATTCTGACATGCCAATCGAAACACGTTTTCCATCTGTAAATGATTTTTTTGGATCGTGGCAACTAGCACAGGCGACGTTTTTATTTTTCGAAAAACTCGGGTCAAAAAAGAATCTTTTACCTAGGGCAACCAGTCGTTTTGTATCCGTGCTTGACGCTTGATATGGAATCTGCCGCAAAGTCTTTGCAGCGTTTATAAGGTCGTTATGAGAGGCGGGTGGGGTGCGTGCGCTGTCTGGTTGTGCTAGCCATTCGACAACTGAAAATAAAACCAAAATTAAAACGAGACCGACTAAAGTTCGCTGCATCTTTAGCTTAAAACTTAACGGCTGTTTTGTTGTGGCAGAATGCTTCGGCATACGCAGTTATGGTGTTAGTTTATCGTCATCCGTAAGTGGATGAAAAAGGTGATCCGTGTACATCCAGATCGCACGGCCAAGAGGGATAAATAAAACCGCCATAATTCCACCAAATGCGGCTGGAACGCCTGCGACGATCAAATCACCTTTGTCGTTAAATTTCCAAACCATAATGGCGCCAGCCACCATCGCGCTGAGTGCGGCGACGGTATAGGTAATCATCCAGGCTGCACCAGAAAAATAACCAACTTCGCGTTCATATTTATAATTGCATTGGGGGCAACCCGCGGCGAATTCAAGTAAGTTTCCCGGGCGTAATAAGGATGATTTGGCGCAATAAGGACATTTGAGTCGCAGCGCGTGAAATAAATTTGGTTTTCGGGGCATACAAGGACTCCGTAATTGACAAAGGCAGAGGGATCAGTGCAGATCATAGCAAGTTGTATGTATTTCGTCTCGATGTGCTTGAGCTCAAGTGCAAGTAGGGGAGTTGGGAGGAATTTGATGATTTTTTTTCGAGTCTTAAAAATTTATTTCCTGCAATTTTTATGTGCAGCAAATCTTTTTGCTGCATCTAATTTGAGCACGACAACGGAATGGAATGCGCGAAAAATAAACATTCAAATGGAAGTGGAAGACCGGAGTGGTAAAAGTTTGATCGCGATACCTCTCAATCAACTTGTGAGATTGCGAGTGAACATTGAAGCCCTGGATGGCCAGCCTATCAAAGAGTTGAAGCTTGTCAAATTCGACGCACAGATGCCCGCACATCGGCACGGCATGGTCACAAAAGCGACAATTTCTGAAGTAAAGCCTCAGCAATACTTGATTGAAGGAGTCAAACTTCATATGCCCGGAATTTGGAAATTGATCTTCGATTTAAAGGACAATAAACAGGCATCGCAAGTTGCCATCTCGTTGAATCTTTGAGAGAATTCTTGACTATAAACCAAGGTGACAGCTAGAGTCGGAATTCACAAGACTTTCGTATTCACCCATTGTTGTTATACAGGTGTCAATCCATGCAGATTCGAGATTGGTGGCGAAGTGTTTCTTTCTCATATGTCCAACTTACGGTATTACCGCGTCTACTGCTTGCAGGACTTGCAAGTTTGCCTTCGGTAGCCCTTGCTCAAGTAGAGCAAACGGTAGAACAACTTCCCGCCTTCGGTGATACGAAGTGGAACCTGTTCGATGTGAGCTGGAATGCACCGATGGATACCGTCTCGGGTATCACGGAATGGTCGCGGGATATTAATGCTGTTTATGGAATCACCACGTGGATTTCGGTATTCGTATTCTTTGCAGTATCGATTCCATTGATTTGGACGCTGGTGAAATTTCGCCGTCGGCAAGGGGATGAAGTTCCACCAAAGCAGTTTCACGGTAATGCAACACTTGAAGTTTTGTGGACGGCGCTTCCAGTAATCTTACTGTTATTTATTGCTGTTCCAACTTGGCGTATTCTCTTTAAACACGCGGACATCCCCGCTGGTGCGATGGAAGTTGAAGTTATTGGCCATCAGTGGTGGTGGGAATTTCGCTATCCGCAAAACGGTAATATTGTCACCGCGAATGAACTTCATGTACCAGAAAATACACCGATTCATTTTACTCTAACCTCGGCTGACGTGATTCACGCCTTTTGGGTACCCCAATGGGGCGGCAAGAAAGACGCTCTTCCAGGTCATAAAAACGACCTAACTATTACAACTCCACCTTTGAAGAACCCTAATAGAAAAGGTGGCGAGATGTATCAAGGTCAATGCGTTGAGCTCTGCGGATCATCACACGCGCTCATGCGCTTCAATGCCGTGGTCCATACTAAAAGTGAATTCGACTCTTGGATTGCGACAGCAAATAAACCTCCAGTTGTTGAGACTGCATCACAGAAAGCTGGTGAAGAAGTTTTCGCGAAATGTCAGGCGTGTCACACGATTTCTGGTACGACGTCAGAACAAATTCCAGGCGATAAGATCGGCCCAAATTTATCCAACTTTGGTAACCGCAAGTATCTTGGAGCTGGAACGAGAATGAACACTCCGGAAAATCTAGCAGAGTGGTTACGAAACCCACCTGCCGTCAAGCCAGGTGCGTTGATGCCGAATCTCGGTTTAACGGAAGAGGAAATTGCTCAAGTCTCTTCTTACTTGCGCCAGGCTACGGTTAAAACCTACTGAGATGGTATTGAATCGCAATCGCATTAACTGAGAAATTTATTAAGTCTCCGACTTTCGAGGAATTTAGAACATGGCAAAGAATCTCCCTAAAACAGGCATTATAAGTTGGCTAACTACAGTCGATCACAAGCGCATCGGTATTATGTATGCGCTTTCGTCTTTATTCTTTTTTATCATTGGTGGTGTTGACGCAATGCTGATGCGCACCCAGCTCATTATGCCAAACAACACGTTTATTACCGGTGACTTGTTCAACGGTCTTGTTACGATGCACGGCACGACGATGATCTTTTTGGTTGTAATGCCGTTGTCTGCTGCATTTTTTAACTACCTAGTACCGCTACAGATTGGTGCTCCCGACGTTGCCTTCCCACGGTTGAACTCTCTTAGTTTTTGGATTTTCTTTTTCGGTGGTTGCTTGCTAAACGCTAGCTATCTTGTCCAACAGATTCCAGCTCAGGGCTGGTTTGCATACGCAAATTTAACAGAAAAACAATTTAACCCGACTCATAGCGTCGACTTCTGGGCGCTAGGTGTTCAGGTTGTTGGTCTTGCATCGCTGATTGCCTCGATCAACTTTTTTGTGACGATCCTAAACATGCGCTGCAAAGGCATGACTCTTCTTAAAATGCCGTTGTTTATTTGGACGACCTTAGTCACCCAGGTTCTTTTGATTCTTTCCCTTCCTGTGATCACAGTTGCTCTTGTGATGTTGTCATTCGACCGTACCTTCGGAACTGGCTTCTTTAACCCGAGTATGGGTGGTCAGGTTATTATGTGGCAGCATTTGTTCTGGGTATTCGGACACCCTGAAGTTTATATTTTAATTCTTCCTGCGATGGGCATTGTCTCCGAAATTCTAGCAACATTCGCTCGAAAGCCGCTCTTTGGTTATTCGGTCATGGTTTATAGTAGCTGTGCGATTGGTTTCCTTGGCTTTGCAGTTTGGGCTCACCATATGTTCACAACAGGACTTGGTGTCTGGGCAACAGCTTTGTTCTCTGCAGCCACCATGCTTATTGCGGTACCGACTGGTGTAAAAATCTTTAACTGGATTTCAACTCTGTGGGGCGGAAAAATTCGCTTCACATCTGCAAGCATGTTTGCGATTTCATTCGTTGCGATGTTTACCTTGGGTGGTCTTTCTGGAATTATGCATTCGTCACCAGTGATTGATACTCAACACCAAGATACATACTTCGTCGTCGCTCACTTTCACTATGTTCTTTACGGCGGAGCCGTGATGGGACTATTTGGTGGAATTTTCTATTGGTTCCCAAAAGTGACTGGCCGCTATATGAACGAAATTCTCGGCAAAACCCAGTTTTGGTTGTATATGATTGGTTTCAACGCAACGTTCTTCCCAATGCACTTTTTAGGAATTGAAGGGATGCCACGTCGTATTTACACATACGCTCCTGACATGCATTGGAATTTCTGGAACTTTGTGGCAACGATGGGTGCTTACGTCACAGCTATTGGTGGAATTCTGTTCTTCATCAACTTTGTCTGGTCGATTAAGTTCGGTGAAAAAGCGCCAGCGGATCCGTGGGATGGACGTACTCTTGAGTGGTCAATTCCTTCGCCGCCACCGGAATACAACTTCGCAAAACTTCCTGAGGTCTCTCAATTGGATGACTTCTGGTACAAAAAATACACTCACGATGGAAAACGGTTAACACTTCCGCAAGCTCCAGTATTTGATCCGAAATCAATTCATATGCCGCATCAGAGCTTTTGGCCGATGGTATTAGCAGCTGGGATTACAATGATGGCAACAGGTTTTGTTGTTGCGTCTCACGGTGTTGTTGTTTCGTTGATTGGTTTAGCTATTACCCTTGCGTCGACTTATGGTTGGGCTTACGAAGAGCCATAACAGAACTGATTTTAGGTTTTTTATTTGGATTAAAACGAATCGAATTGGATCGCTGAGTATGAAGGGGAGTTGAATTCATGAGTGATGTCGGCCATAGCCACCATACGACAACTGGAATTGAGAACCGCAAATTTGCAATGTGGGTATTGATTGCTTCCGAATGCTTCCTATTCGGAACGCTCATCTTGAACTACCTCATCAACCGCTCACGTGGATTGGTCGGGCCTAAAGCTCATGAGATTTTCAATATTGATATTACGACACTGTCGACTTTCGACCTTCTGATGTCGTCGGTGGCGATGGTACTTGCACTTCATTACTGCAAAGAGAAAAATCTGCGGAAGTTTCAGTTTTGGACCGCATTGGTAGTTGTCGGTGGTTTGATCTTTCTTGGTTTCCAATACTACGAGTTTACAACCTTTATCAATCACGATGGCCTTGGACTTGCGACAAACATCTTCGGTTCAAGCTTCTTCCTACTTACCGGTTGTCATGGTGCTCACGTAACGGTTGGCGTGCTTTGGATGTTATCGATTCTTATTACTTCGATCCTCAAAGGTGACAAGTGGTTTAACTCTGAGATTGTTGAAGTTGCGGGTCTCTATTGGCACTTCGTCGACGTCGTTTGGATTATCATTTTTACAGTCGTGTACTTGTTCGTTTACGTTTGATCCGAAATTGCAGCAGCATTGCTTTTAACAGGGAGTTTTAGGAAGATGGCAACAGAACATCAGCACACACAAACTGGACATGCACCGGCTCATGGCCATGAAGCAGAACATGCTCATGCAGGTCCAAAGCTCTATTGGATTTTTGCAGTTATTCTTTGTTTAATCACATTCTTAGAATGGGTGATTTTTAAAGAAAGAATTGCTTGGGGCATTTCCAACACGGTTTTGGTTTACGGCCTACTGATTCTTTCAATCGTGAAGTTTACGATGGTTTGTGGCTGGTATATGCATTTGCGTTTTGATAATAAAATGCTTGCGAAAATCTTCGTGTTCTCGGGGCTTCTAGCAATTGGTGTGTTTTTGATTTTAAAGTTATCACTCCCACCGGGGTAAATTAGAAATCGGTTTTTGATGTCGGCTGCGTTCGCTCATAATCTTTACGATGCTTTGCCCCCCGAAACGTTTCAGTTGAAGTGGGCATGGGATCCTGCGCTGCTGTTTTTCGTCTTATTAGCTTGGCTTTATTACCGCGGACTAAAGGCTTTTAGAGGTCGGGTTCCGGTGAAAGGCTGGCAAATAGGACTTTTTTATTTGGGTCTTGTGACTGTAATTGCGGCTTTGTTGCCACCGATTGACCCGCTTTCGGATCAGTTATTCTTTGTTCATATGATCCAGCATTTGATGATCACCAATATCGGTGTGCCACTGATGATGTTGGGAGTTCCTTTTTTTATTGCGGTTCGCGGGATCTCGCCGGGTGTAAGGCGGAATGTTTATTTTCCGATTGTGCGCAGCAAACCTTTGCGTTGGGTTTTTGATCTGATCAGTATGCCGCTCGTGAGCCTGGCTCTGTTTCAGGCGACCTACTGGTTTTGGCATGTCCCCTATTTTTATAACCTAGCTTTGCTAAATGACGCATGGCATCTCGTGGAACATGCATGCTTTGCTTGGGCGAGTATTTTGCTGTGGCGCAATATTATCGATCCAGCGCCGATGAGAGCAAAACTGACGCTACCGATGCGAATGTTATATGTGATGGCTTTGATGGCCTCGAATGTGGTTCTGTCGGCATTTCTGTCATTCTCCGATGATGTTTGGTATGCGTATGTTGGTCGGCCGATTCCAACTTGGTGGCAACCTTGGACGCATCTCGATGATCAGCAACTTGGTGGCCTGATTATGTGGGTACCAGGCGAGTTTATAGATTTCTTTGTGGTCAGCGTGATTTTCGCTGTTTGGACGCGAAAAGTACGGAAAGCAGAGCATGAGAATCGCCTATCTCAAAATCCTGAGATAGCAGAGAAAGACTCCCTGATAACTTCTGCGGCACCTAGTAACCCGCTATAGCTGCTGCGAAAAATGGTTATTTTTGATCGCGTCATTTTGTGTTGACATGCCGAAGGGACATCCGTATAAACGTAGTCCTGCTGATGTTTGAGAGAAAACAAACTAAAACGCGGCACCCAAGCGGGGTGGTAGTTAAGTTGGTTATAACGCCGCCCTGTCACGGCGGAGGCCGCGGGTTCGAGTCCCGTCCATCCCGCCATTCATCACCAAGCAAAAAGCCTCAACTTCCAAAAAGTTGGGGCTTTTTAAATGCTTGAAATCATTAACCCCGCTTTCATTTCGCTGTTTAAATCTTTCCCAGTATTTCTGTGAATTTCATGTTTTGCTGCCAGAAAAGCTGCCAATGTATTTCCCTTGAAAGTCTTGATTGATAAGGACTTTAAGGAAAATCATTATTGACGCTTTCACAGACAATTTACGGTCTTGCCGTCCATTCGCGAGCGTTTGAGTTTCATCGATCGAGTTTAACAACTGAAATCGTCATCTGTCTCTAGCTTACGGTGCTTGGTGCACTGAAGCCGAGGTGAAGATGATCATATAGCTGGCCTTAGATTAGGCCAATGGAGGCGCACGATGAAAACACTTTCAAAATTACCCAATGTTACTTCCGCCGATACAAATATTGCACTTTCACCGATTCGAGTGAAGCGTACGACATTTGAAAAAATGACCAATTTGTTGCTACAAGTAAACAAAAAGGACTTTGGCCGACGATTACGCTCCGATGATCTGGTTTGCTTTGCATTGGCACTAGTAAGTGAAGCGCATATCAAGGAACTGCAGGATATGTCACTCAGCAATCATGATCGCTTTGAAGCGATGTACAAGGAGCACATTGCAAAGAAAGGAGTGATGAGTAAGGACGCGTTCTTTGGTTTATTGTTGAATAAGCGGGCAAGCGGTATTTCCACGTCAGGGCCTGCTTAACTTTGCAAGTCGATCTGAGCTGATATTCAAGGTCTTGGCGCCATACTTTTGGGATCGGTGATGCACAATATTTATCTGCTGCACCTTCGCTATAACATCGGTGTAAGGCCCACTAAGGATTTGGATGCCGCGTTGCAAGAGGCTGGTCTAGAGAAATTGAATTCAAAAGAAATTGAACGCCACATGCGCGAGGCGCTTCAAGCGGTAGCATTAACACCGGTCGATGATTTTTTTTCGTTTGAGATTGGCGAATCCATGGCAGATCTTGGTTTAGGCCGCGAGTTTACAGGCTATCGATTCAACGTTACGTCTCGGATTGGATCGAGAGTCTTCGATTCATTTCATATTGACTGCACCACGGGCGATGCACTCATCGATCCGTTCGATGTCATAACGGTTGGCAGCGGCCTAAGCTTTGCTGGCGTACCAACGGCTAAAGTGAATGCCATTCGCGAGGAGCAACATTTTGCAGAAAAACTTCATGCACTTTGTCGTCCACGAGCAAGGCAGAATAGTCGGGTTAAAGATCTTTTTGATATGGTGCTTTTCGTTAAGCAAGGCGTTACACCTGCAGCGGCAGCAAGGGCGTTACCCAAAGTGTTCGAGTTGGGCGGAAATTTAGCTATTCCGAAGGCACTTCCCGAGCCGCCACCGGAATGGCGAGTACCCTACGACGACATGGCAAGGGACAATAAGATGGAGCACTCGTTTGACGAGGCGTGCAGGATGCTCGCTAAAATTTATGATGATGTATATGCATTGGTGAATCGCAATGAAAAATGATTTGGAGATATGAACAAAAATTCGTCATGGGATACTCTAAATAAGCTTTGAACCATCGCCGCGCGAAGAGTTTTTTTGATTATTGCTTGAAGGCAAAATCACGATTTGATGTCGTGTAGACAGTGATTTTTTCTGACATCTGTCCACCATTTTTACCACACCAATATTATCAAATATTGCGGGCGACCGTTCCATTCTGTTATTTACAACGCTAGGGTTAAATGTAAATTACGACGTCGATGAACGTTCATGATTTTGTGAGACCTCTTCGGTGATTTATCCATACAGCAAATGCTAGCCACAGTGTCTCGGCTAAAAGAGCTGTCACCATTGCAGTGGCGGCAGCGGTGGCCCCCGGTATGTTAGATCTAATCGAAAACCAGGCGACCAGAATGAGCGTGGTAGTTCCAATCCAGGTCGCGATATTGACATGCCCCGTCTTAGCATCGGAAATAAGAAGACCTTGAATTGCATTTTGGCACGAAATAATAAAAGGGACGAAAGCACAAAGAAGGAGGACCGGCTGAATTCCGTTTGCGAGTGCGTTGTTATTGCCCACAAAAGCTAAAATAACTTGATGTCCCATCGCCGTCATGCCAAAAAGCAAAAGAATCGCAGAAAATACACCTCCGACACTTGCGGCAAACATCAGTAAAATTTCTTTATTGAATAAGATTCTATTTTGATGATTACTTGTTGTACCATTCGTGTCGCGTTAGTAATGAGAAAGGTGACTCCCCATGCTGCAGGCCAAGCAGCAAGTGCCAACGGTGCATCTGATCTAGCTAGATTGCCGTTAAAAGTGCTCGTCCTCCCCATACGATAACCATTGAGTTTGCTAATTCTGATCTCGGTCAGCTTCGATTAAACAGTTGAATTATACAAATTTTTTCTTGGCGACTTAAAATCCATACGAGATCTGTAATATGGTTGCATCAAGACTCCAGTAAGGATCGCCAAACTGTTTTTTAACAAGACTAACTCCTATGCCAGAGTCTGCTCGAAACTGGCCGGAGATTTGATAGCCAAGCAGTCCCTTTAAACTGTAGCGGTTGAATTCCCTGTTGCCCGTTCCACCATCTGGAACGCTTGCTTCGGTTCCTCCTCCCTCCGTAGAATGATCTTCATCGCCGTGAAGCATCATGGAAGAGGGGCCTACAAGTCCAGCATGTTCATCATCGTCTATGATGACCGTTTTGCTATACCATGTCATGGCGACCGATGCCTGAACACCCAAGGAAAATTTTTGAATGCGCTTTCTCACTCCTGCTGCCACAGAGCCAGTCGTAATTTTAAAAGCTTTTTGACTAGCTTGACTGAGAGGAGCTGTTGCCGACAACGAGAACGACGCGGCTAGCTTTTTTGCAATGGGAGTTGAGTAAGTGAGTGAAGCTCCAGGATCACCTAACCCTGCTCCTGTTAGATCAAAACTTTCACTGAGACCCAAGCTGAAGCTTTTTGTCATCTTGTAGTTGATACCCGCAGATGCATAAGGAGAAAACGAAGCAGATTGACTTCCGCCGCTGCTGTCACCACCGCCACCGCCGGAATCGCCATGACCTCCATCAAGTTTCAGCGCGGAAGTGTTTGCACTACTTCCAGTTGCCGTAGGCGGCGGAGTTAGCGGTTTTGAAACTCCTACGCCAACACCGATATTAAAACTAAAGTTACTCTCTTCGTGTTCTGCATGTTGCTTTTTGCCTTTTTTTACTTTCTTGGACGCATCGTCATGACCTCCGTGCGCGAAGCCAGGGAGAGGATATAAAGTGGCTGCTAGAGCCAGTAAAAGACTTTTAATCGGCAATGATTTTTTCATGCAGTCTAATCTTCAATGGATGTTTTGATTTCCAGTTTGTCCTTTAGGCTTAGTTGTCACATCTAGGCTCTCTCGTATGTACATAGCTAGTGAGAGATATGTGACTCTCGCAGTAATTATTTTCTGAAGGAGGCGTAAGTGTTTAAAAACATTATAAGATTTTCAACCATTGCAATCGCCCTGCTTAACCCCATGATATCCTTGGCTCACGGGGAGAACAAACCTGGTCCCAATGGCGGTTACATCAAAATGCCGGGTGGCTTTCACACAGAACTGGTTTGGGAGAGCCAGAAAGCTGCCAATTTCAAAATTTATTTAATGGACCTCAGCTTTCAAAATGCGACGGTCGAGCAGTCGCAAGTCTCGGCAATTTTTACCCAAGGTGCTTTAACGAAGGAGGCCATCTGCAAGCCCGAGAAAAATTTTTTCTCATGCAGGCTTGAGGGAGTGAAAGATTTTACCGATGGCACTTTGACTGTCAAAGCCAAGCGGCTTGGATCAGGTGCTGGGCCAGCAGTCTATAAGTTTCCTTTAAGTTTTACGCAGTCGCACACTAAGTAAGGAACCCCTTTGTAGGTCACATTTATGAACGACATACCTCCACATATAGAGCAGCAGGTTAGGGATCAAATCCTTCAGGATTTGGACCCCCCTACTTTGCTTGTTCACACTAAGGTTGCCGTAGCAACTCTCGTGGGGGGATTTCTTTCGTTAGCGGTCTGCGGCCAATTTGGAATTGGCCTGACGTCATTTGCTGAAGTTTTTACCGATAAGATGCATGATTCGATGGACCCCTTTATGTGTGCTCTGGCCTGCGGCGGTCTTTATGCTGTGTTTCCCGTCGCTGTCTTGCGTTTTCTTTTAGCTCATCCCCTGCAATTTAAAGCCATCATGCAACGCCGGAAGATGATTGTATCTCTGTGGTTTGTCGGTTTTGGCGGCACAGTTGCTTACTTTGGGCATCATGGAAATACGCTACTTAATTTTTCTGCCTGGATTGTCGCGGCACTCGTAACGGCTCATGTCCTAACCTTCGTCTACAGCAAAATTCTTCCCGCTTGGAATCCAACGGCACTCTTTACCGATGCAAAAATTAAGCTTTGAAAGATTCTTGGACCGGTTAGCTCGACCAGCCTTCGCGAAATCTTTTTAAGACCCGCGAAATTTTTTGACGTGCGTTGACTTCAGAAATCCCGTACTCACGAGCTATATCCTCGTAGGAATCTTCATTAAAAATACGGCTTGAAATCAAGGAAACTTCTTCCGAAGAAAGATCTTTGAACAGATGATTGACGAGAGATGAAAACATGCTTTGCTCATCGGTTGCATCTTTTGCAACCAGTCGGTCAACCATTTCTGAATTTGCCATTTCTTTTTTGCGGGCGTTGCAGCGGTCAATCATTGCGTGGCGAGCAATAAACATCAGCCACACGATGGCTTTTTTTTCGGGATTGTAGGTGTAAACGTATTTGTGTACTCGTAGGTAGGTCTCTTGAAAGACGTCATCAGCATCGGAAGCGTTTCCCAGGCGTTTACGTAAGTAGTTGTAGACGAGCTTTTTGGTACGGTTAAAAAATTCATTAAACGCCTCGGGTGAACTGCCCTTGTAAAGCTCTAAAAGCTCTTCAAGGGAGAGGGTTTTAAAATGAATGGGCTCGCTCAAAGGTTAAAGTCCTTACTCGCTTACAGCGTACCAATAGAGTCTCTTTCATGTCCTTTAACCTCTTCGGACAAAGAGTCAGAAAATTTAACAGCAAAAGTCTACATCTTAAGGTTAAATTATACCTCAAGAGTAGACTTTTGTTCCTAAATTCAGCCAAATCAGCTACTTAGACGCTTGCCTAGCACGTTTTAACAAGGCTTCTAGGTGCAAACGTTGTAGCTCTCTATTCATCGACTTCTTCCCAGCTACCACCTTTTGCCTCACAGGCGGCCTTTTTATCGTCACTCGTTTTACCTTTAACCTTAATGGTCTTACCGTCTTTTTTGCACACGTGCTTGTGATCGCCATGGGCGAACGACGGTGCACTCACCAACCCAAAGGCCAATGCCAGTGAAAAGATCGCTTTTAAACCGGTAGTCTGTTTCATACGAATCCTCCTTTATTAAAATATGGTTTAACTTTCGTGTGTCTTATTTTGAGAAACTAAATTTTGTAGACGTATTTTTTCCACCTTCTTTGATTGAAACTAGAACGGTTATTTTTCCCGCCGCTGGAACATTGACAGACGTTTCCGAAAAATTATTTCCGGCAGCAATCGCTGTTTTTTCCTGAGCTTTTCCAGGCGCAATAATGGTGATGGTGCCGCCTTCATGTTTTGCAATCGTGGCTGCCGTTTTGCCGTCATCTCCTAGGAGGTAGAACGTCGCTTTTTCACCTTGCTTCACACCCTCCATGTGATATTTGCCAAAGCCACGAACGTCACCGCCGTGTGGCCCTTTATCGTGAGGATGATCGCCCTCCGCTAGACTCGCGGTGGCACCAAGTAAAACGCACGCAAGACTCAACCTAGAAATCAACTTTTTGAACATGCTCGTCCTCTCTTTCTTCATGATGTTTCATTTTTTTCAGTGCTCTTTCGGCAGCACCTTTGCCGTATGCGTAAAATACGGCTGGGGTAACAGCCATATCAAGCACCGTACTACTAATAAGCCCACCCAAAATAACCACGGCAACAGGATGAAGAATTTCTTTACCAGGCTCACCCGACGCCATCACAATGGGTATAAGGGCCAGAGCTGCCGTCAAGGCTGTCATCAAAACTGGCACGAGCCGTTCAAGACTTCCCCTAATAATCATTTCCTTCGTGAAACCCTCGCCCTCGTAAGCCATCAAGTGAAGATAGTGAGAAATCATCATGATACCGTTTCTCGATGCGATTCCACAGAGGGTGACAAAACCAACGAGCGTCGCAATCGAAAACGTGCCACCACTCAAGTAAACGGCGACCACGCTACCGATGAGAGCCAGAGGGACATTGAGCATAATCTGAAATGCAATCATCCACGAGCCAAAGTGGGCATAAAGAACGAGAAGAACTCCGACAAGCGAAATGATGGAGAGCAGTCCAATGGTTTTTGTCGCGCTCACTTGGCTTTCAAATTGACCGCCGAGTTCGAAAAAATAACCCTCGGGAAGTTTGACTTTACTTGCTAGGGTTTGCTTGACGTCACCGACGACAGAACCGAGATCACGCCCTTCCGTATTTGCAGCAACTACAATCCGCCGCTGTCCATTTTCACGACTGATTTGGTTCGGCCCCTTACTGACTTGAACTTCCGCTAACTCGCCAAGCGGGACCTTAATTCCAATAGGAGTATCGACTAAGATCTGCTCCATCACCTTTGGCTCAGAACGGTAGCTTTCTTTCATGCGCATTAAAACGTTGATGGTTCGGTCGTCTTGAAACGCCTGTGCGACGTTATGGCCTAAAAATGCACTTTCTAACCACTCCGTGAGGGAGCCCGTCCTAAGTCCATATTGAAACGTCTTAATCGGATAAGGATTCACTTGAATCTGTGGAATCAAAACTATTTTTTCAACCTGCAAATCGACAAGTCCCGGAATGGGCTTTAAGGCGTCGTTTACTTCGCCGGCAAGGGAGCGCAGTGTTCCAAGATCAGGGCCAAATATTTTGAGAGCAATCTGTGCCCTGACGCCACTTAACAGATGATCAAGGCGGTGGGAGATCGGCTGTCCAATATTGAAGAAGACGCCGGGAATTTCAGACAGTTTTTTTCTTAGGTCCGCTAAAATCTCGTCGCGTGATCTTTTGGACTGTTTTAAATCTACATCAACTTCCGACGAATGTACGCCTTCGGCAAGCTCATCTTGTTCTGCTCGGCCTGTGCGTCGTCCCACCGAGATGACTTCGGGAACTTTTAAAAGTTGCTTCTCGGCAATGGTGCCAAGACGGTTTGACTCGGTAAGACTGGTTCCCGGTAGTGTGAGAAGACTAATGGTGACGGTTCCTTCGTTAAAGGGGGGTAAAAATTCCCGCCCCATAAAGAAGATCGAGATGCCTGCGATGAAAACGAGTGCCACGCTTGTTCTAATCACGCTCTGCGGACGGCTCAAAGAAAATTCAAGCAGTCTTAGATCATGTTTTTTAAGCCACTGGACAAATTTACCGTCGTGGTGCTCATGCATGTTTTTCTGGTTAGCCAAAAGATAAGAACAAAGAACAGGAGTCACAGTCAAAGAAACAACGAGTGACGCCAAAATCGACACCACGTAGGCGATTCCAAGCGGAACAAAGAGTTTGCCTTCAATGCCACCCATCGAAAACAGCGGGATAAAGACTAAGATGACAATGATGGTTGCGATGACGATCGAGTTTCTGACTTCTGAAGAAGCCTGAAAAATAACTTTGAGCGGTGATTCTGGTTTTTCTTTTAAACGATTTTCATTGAGCCGTCTAAAAACGTTTTCGACGTCGACGATGGCATCGTCAACTAGTTCGCCGATGGCAACCGCAAGACCACCCAGAGTCATTGTGTTGATGGAAAGGCCAAAGGCATGAAAGATCAAGGCTGTGATGACAAAAGACAGCGGGATCGCCGTCAGCGTAATCATCGTTGTGCGGAAATTGAGAAGAAATAGAAAGAGGACAATCAAGACAAGAATAGCTCCGTCTCTTAGGGCTTCTTCCACATTTTTAACAGCGGCTTCGATAAAGTTGGCCTGCTTAAACAGCTCATAAATTTTGACATCTTTTGGTAGGGCAACACCCAGTTCCTTTAAAGCCGTTTCTATTTGCCGCGTGAGCGTAACGGTGTTAGCTCCGGGCTGTTTCTGAATACTTAGAATGACACCCGGTACTCCATTGATGCTAGCGTCTCCTCGTTTGTTTTGAATGCCTTCTTTGACATTGGCAATTTCACTAAACGGAACGGGAACATTGTTTTTTACGGTAACTGGTGCGCGTGCAATGTCATCAATCTTTGTGATTTTTCCGATATTTCGAATCAGATATTCTTGGTGGGCATCTTCGGCGTAACCTCCAGTGGTGTTTTTTCCAATCTGAGATGCTGCTTCCTTGACATCGGCGAAGCTTAAACCAAATTCTTTCAATTTAATGGGATCAACTTCAATTTGAAATTGCTTCACCCCGCCCCCTATTGAAATCACCTGAGCAACGCCCGGAATGGATTGCAGCCGTGGTCTTACCGTCCAATCGGCAAGGGTTCTTAAATCCATGGGAGCCTGCGTGTCGCTTGTAAGACCCACGAGCATAATCTCACCCATGATACTTGTGATGGGGCCCATACTCGGTGTGATGTTTGGTGGCAGTGTTTCTTTAAGAGAGGATAATTTTTCTGCGACCATTTGACGGTCGGTCAGAAGTGACGTATTCCAATCAAACTCGATATAAACGATCGATAATCCAATGCCGCTCACTGAACGTACTCGTGATACGCCCGCAAGCCCCGTCATCGACATTTCAACTGGCCTTGAAACGAGCGTTTCTACTTCTTCCGGAGCAAACCCTTCGGCTTCAGTCATAATGGTCACTGTCGGCCTGTTGAGATCTGGAAATACATCGATGGGCATTTCCATGATCGTTTTGACGCCTAAGACGGTAATCAAAGCCGTCAGTGCGACAACGAGAAGCCTATTTTTAAGAGCAAATATAATGATCTTATTGAGCATGTTATTTTGCTTTCATCATAAGTTGGTAATTGCCGGACGTCACCACGAGATCACCCTCTGCTAGACCTTTGGTCACAAGGGTTTTTCCCGGAACTGAGCCTTCCGTGGTGGTAACTAGCTTTGAGACAAACGTTTCGGGTCCGGTTTTTACAAAGACCACTTGCTCGCCAGATTTATTGAGCACAGAAGAGTTCGGGACAAGAAACCCCTCTTGGTTGCCGGGAATCGAAAAGACCACTTCGACGAAACTTCCAATTTTAGGTTTTGTCTCTTGGTTAATGATCTCAAGAAACACCTTCGCCGTTCTGGTTTCCTCGCTGATGGGAGTCATTTGAGAAAGAATCTTCGCCTGATAGGATGTTTTATCTTCCATTGTAATGAACGCATTTTTGGCGGCTTTTACTTTTGAAAGTTGTGATGAAAAGAGTTCGGCATCAACCCAAAGAACAGACGAGTCGGTGACGCGAAATATTTTTCCGCCGCCTTCAATGCGAGCCCCGTCGCTTGCGTGCACCTCTGACACCTCGCCGTCAATGGGAGATTCCAGCCTAATTTGCGACACCGACTGAATAAAGCCTAAGGTGTCTCCTTTTTTGACACGTTTTCCAAGAATCGTGGTTTGAGAGGATTTTAAAAACCCAGCCTGTGGAGCTATGATCACGGCGTCATATTGGGGTTTAGGAATGACGTGACCAAATGACTTTATGGAATCAAAGGCCCCTTCCTTTTTTGCTGCTGTGGTTTTAAGACCGATCAAAAGTTGAGACGCCTTTGGCAGTATGATTTCGCTGCCACTACCCTCCATAGCATCTTGGGGTGAGGGTCCACCATGGTCATGACCGCCGTGCGCATAAGCCGTCTCAGTACATCTGATCGGTGAGGAAAGAAGAATAGGTAATAAGATAAGGCCTGAAGCCTGCGACCGGCGCAGTTTGATATACCTGAATCCAAAAAATCCTAAAATGATGCTTAAAACACCCAATATAAAACCGAGACCAACTCCTTTCCAGTTCAAGCCGTGAGCGTCTTTAACAGCCCCCGCCGCAAGAGCATTTTTATACTTCGGTGCTGCGAGCTCTACTGCATCGGCATCAGATTCGGTCTGAATAATAATCTGACCAGGAAGATAACTTTTGTCGTCTAACTTTCCACTGTACACTCCAGGTTCTTTTGTTTCCTGGAATTCGATATTTTTTGAACTGTCTGATGCAGGCTGAAGAGCTATTTTTGCCTGCGTGAGGGGCTCATTTGTTTCTTTATACGTTGCATGAATGGTGACCGTTTGCCCGTCTGAGAGTTCAAGAGAAAGATCGGCGAGCTCACCCTGTCCGACGTAATAATTTGCCGCAGATTCTTCCGAAGCAAAGCCCTCGGCAGAAGAAAGCACTAAGATCACCAGTAGGTTTAAGATTCTCACAGCAGCTCTCCTGTCATTAAATATTTCAAATCTAAATATCGCTCTTCAAGCCCAGCGAGGACTTCTTTAGCTTTCATTTTTGTTTCAAAAAGTTCTTTTGAAATTTCAAGAACGTCACCGACGTCGCCCTGGCCGGAGAGAAAAGCGCGGTCGGCTTTACTTAAAAGCTCTTCTAGGCCTGCCACTCTTTTAAGAGTGATCGCAAGATTTTTTCTGCCGTCTTCGATATTCATCAAAGCGATTTGATACTTTTGTTTAAGCTGCTTTTCCTTAAGACTGGTTTCAACTTTAATGATCTGCTTTTCGGCCTCGATCGAAGAAATCTCTGATTGAGCTGCCGCTCCCGTTCCGAGGGGAACTCCAACCTCTAAGATAACCGCATTCGTTTGTGTTCCCATTTCACGAGACACACCGATGCCCACGTCAAGATCCCAAGCTGAGCGGGTTTGGCTTATCTTTGCACTCAATGCTTCCTCTTTTAAAATCCCAGCTTTTACTTGTGGCGACTGCGTAACACGTAAAGAATCAACGGATATATTGAGAGGATCAAGGCGAGACTCATCTGGTCCTTTTGAAATCATAAGTCCGGTTTGTGAACTGAGGGTGGATGCGATGCCACCGTAGGAGCCACTGACTTGCTCAAGCTCTGCTGTGAGGCTGTCAAAGTAAAGCTCCCACTTGGTGACAAGAAGGCCTCCGAGGTTTCCCATTCTTGCGGCGGCCTTGGTCTTTTTTAGCAGAGAAGCGAGCGTTTCTAAAAAGATTTTGGTCTCCAACGCAACTGCCTGCTTTTGTCTAAGTCCGACAAAAAGTTTTGCGACTTCTAGTTCAGACTCACCCGTCTCCATAGTTTTTACAAGACGATCGGCTTCGGTCTCCGAATCGTGGCGCCTGGCAATTGCATCAGAGTCGAGGCCAAAAACAATTTTCTTTTTAAGGACGGCCTCAATTTTTGCACCGTCTCTAGGC
>CAZUYQ010000026.1:43496-45783 GCA_964624705.1 uncultured Polynucleobacter sp. | reverse complement strand
ACTCCATAAATACCCTAAGAATGACCCTCGGTATCGAACACGCAAATCTCGTAAAACGAGTAGCCGAACGAGATCAACCCAGGTCTGTATCTGACGCCGCACTCGATGTCCGAGTTGAATTTCACGAAACAAATGGACTCTCCAGGTGATCGTTTCTATAATTTAGTTTAACATCACATTCTAATATTAAGTATTAAGTTGGTTCAACAAAGGATCCTGATGGCATTTTCACAAGAAATAAAAGCATTTATTAAGAACACCCCATGGGCAATCGACGGGAAACTGCAATCTAATATTCTACGAACTGTTGAAAACGAGTTTGCAAGGCTTACAAACTTTAGCCCGCAAATTAAATTTTCTCTGCTTACTCCTATGTATAACACGAGTCCAAGACACCTGCAGGAACTAATTTGGTCCTGTTTAGCTCAAACTTGGGGGAACTGGGAGCTTATTTTAGTTGATGATGGTAGCCCCCAAAAGGAGCATCTTCAAACAGCAAAGGATGCATCTCAAAAAGACGCGCGCATAAAATTTATACAGTCCCCTATCAATGGCGGCATCAGCCAAGGACGAAATACAGGGTTACCATACGCGACCGGAGATTACATTGGGATCCTTGATCACGACGATTTGTTGCACCCTCAGGCCCTCGGGATTTTTGGTCGAGCAATCTTAGAGGCTTCACAAAAACCTACATTTCTTTTTTCAAATGAATGTAAAATATCCGACGATTCTACTATTCTGAGCGATTTTTTTTACAAGCCAAGGTTTTGTAAATCGACTTTACTAAGAAGCAATTATATTGCACACCTAACTTTTATTGACCGAAATATCCTTTTGGAAACCACTGCGGGCAAAAATACATGGTATCGCTCGGAATTTGATGGTGTTGAAGATCATGATTTTTTCCTACGGATTTCTGATCATCCACGGTTTCATCCAATTCATATTCCACTTTTTACTTATCTATGGCGTAAAGCGCCAACTTCAACTAGCGCAGCTGTTAGTGCCAAGCCTTATGTCTATGAACGCGGTAGGAAAATGATTGCGTCGTATCTTACTAGCTGTGGTGTTCCTTTCGAGGCAATTCACGCTGCTTTAACCCAGGGCGGCAACCGGTTTTTTCGTGTGCTACTAAAGCAATCTACAGGAACTCCACAGCATGTGGTTATAATTGTTCCATTTAAAGACAAAGCTGCTTTAACCATTAAATGTCTTGAATCCCTTGAGCTTCAGACGTTCATAGCTAAAATTATTTTGGTCGACAATGATTCAAGTCAGGCAGAACGCAGCAAAATCTCAAATTGGCTGGAGCAGCCAAAACGCAAGCAGAAATATCAGCTTGAAACCTACCAGGGCTGCTTCAATTTCTCCGCCATGAACAATCAGTTCATTCAAAAACATGCGGGGCTGGCCGACATTGTGGGTTTTCTAAATAATGATGTGGAATTTTTAACTCCATCGGCGATTGAGCAAATAATTGCCGAACTGGTTTTTAATAAAAACCTAGGCTTTGTCGGCATGCGTCTGTGGTATCCAAGTAAAATGGAAACCCAACATGCCGGCATTAAGTTCGGTCCCGAAAGGATAGGGGCTGGTTATCTACGCCCGACACACATTCAAACAGATCAAGACTTTGCCAGCGACGAGCACTGTGTAGCAGCAGTAACTTTTGCTGCCTCCTTTTGTCGAAAAACTTTATGGGATGAGTTGAAAGGACTTGAAGACTATTGGCTTCCTAATGGGTTTGGCGATGTCGATATATGCCTTAGGGCTTATGAACTCGGTTACCAAAATTTTTATATCGGCTCTGTCGAGGGAATCCATCACGAATCTAAGACCCGTCAAGGGTTTGACGAAGATATCGAACTTTATAAATTATATGATAAACATGCGCACGCCATTTTGACGCTACAAATTGCTCGACTTGAGTATGATGCATTCGGTTATCTAGGCGGAAATGAAAACGTCAAACCCCTGCGTTACATGGCAGTAGATCGGTTAAATGCAATACTAAAAAATTGGATAAGGCCGGTTCATGGGATTGTGAAACGTTTTTTGCTTAAGCAAAGTTAGGGTCAGCATGGAAGCAAGCAAAACACTCCTCCGACGTAACAAGCTGATCTGCATCATTTTACCGATTTTGGGCTTGTTAGGACTTTATGGTCCAATGCTTGTACGCTTGTTGAAAAAAACATCGGATTCACCACTTTCGAGGCTTGAATTGTTGGCTTTTATGTGGAACACAAACGCCTCCACAATTGCTGGATTTATAGCTATTTCAATG
>CAZUYQ010000026.1:33858-43476 GCA_964624705.1 uncultured Polynucleobacter sp. | reverse complement strand
ATCATATTTTATAATGCAAAATGTCCGCTTCAACACGCAAAACCGGCGCTCGTTAGTCTTCGCAGGATTTTTTCTTGCCCTAGGGGTAACATTACCCCACGTTATTCTTTCGCCACCGTTTCAAGCAGCCGATGAGCCTTCACATTTTTTAGGGCATGCTGCGTTTCTTTCAACTAAAACCACTCTTCGACAATCAGCACTTAATCTTGCACAACGAAGTTATTTTGACAAAATTCATCGTGACGCAAATCGGCAGTTTTCTTTCGCAGACACTCCATCAGCTGACACGGCAGTCTGGTCTAGCCGTGTCAGTCCTACAACTATGCCTTTAAGATCACTAACTACCCATCATCTTTGGATGATAGTTTCTGAGCTAAGCCTTAGTGATGATGCGGCAAATTTACTCATAAAATTTCGATCCATTCATAGCTTGTTATTTGCAGGATCACTAGCTTTTATGATGATTTTTTGCTTACTTAATGGATACTCGATCAGTACTTCCGTTATTGTCTTATTGATCCCCTTAACAATCCCCAGTTTGTCATTTTTTGCGATGCACATGTCGAATTATGGATTGCTTACCTCCGCCTATTGCCTGACAATAGGCGGCACTATGAGCCTGAGTGCTTTGGCTAGGAGGACGTCTCTTACTCACCTCATTGGAGCTGGGTTTAGCGCGGGATTTGTTTTATTGATACCAAGTCTATTTGCCTCTTCAGGTATTTCAATCGCGCCTTTTTCTTTTATTTATATGCTTATTTCTTGTGGAATATTTCTATTCTTGAACAATCACGACACAATCAAAAATCGATTAAATAACTCACTGATACTTGCTGTAAGCTATATTCTTGGCCTAGCATGTTTCTTTCATCTTACAAGCCTCTCACTCGAAACAAATATCAACCCGGTTGTCACGACGATGAAAAAAGCAAAATTGATTCTGATTTATGCTTCGATATGCTCAACCTTGTTAGTGGGGATTCTCTCAATTGCTTGGAATAGGTTGTTAGTGAAATCTCATCTTTTGACATCAAAATTAAGAAAAATCCATGCGGTGTTGGAAACAAAAGGAGCGATTCTGGTGCTTGGCGTCAGCATTTTTCTATTGATCTTGCCACAAATCATTTCTGCACCACAACTTACTAACATCGAAAACGAACACTTTCTGTCGTCTCGTCGCTATATGTGGGATGTCTGTCGTTTATTTTTTTTAAATTTAGCGTCTCCAGGAACCGATCTCTACCTTTCAGCAACTTTTTGGAGTGGTTTTGGTTGGTTAGAGAAGATGTATCCTCCACATGTCATGGCTTTGACAAAAGCTCTACCGCTAGGATTATTGATTGCCGGCGCGTTTCTACAATGGAAAAGAACCGCTTCCCGAAATTTCCTGTGGCTATATATTTTAGGCTCAATTATCGCTACTTTTCCAGCACTCATGATCTTGGCTAAAGGCTACTATGATACCTCCGTCAATGTTCATGGACGTTACCTAATCGGAATATTTTTGAGTCTCATACTAATATTTGGGTTATATTTTGGTAGCAGCCTTAAATCTATCCGTAAAACCAAATTTACAACGGCGCTATTTTATATATTAATGATTATGTCGAAGAGCTATGCGTATTGGTTCTTAGCAAAAAGATATATTTCTTAGAACTTTTAATTTTTGTTTAATACATTGCCACAGTTAATACTCGTCTATATTGATTAGAGACGCAAAAAATAGTAGATTTCACTTAGTTACTTTTACAATTCACTCCATGCTGGTGGTCATGCTAAATAAAGCCCAACTCGGTTTAGGCACAGTTCAACTTGGTTTACCGTATGGCAACAATTCGGATAGCCCGATTATGCCTCAAAGTACAGCCTTTGACATTCTTCAACTCGCAGTTGAAGCGGGCATTCTTTTCTATGACACTGCCATCGCATATGGAGAAAGCGAATCTCGCCTCGGTGAATTCGAACTAGCTGGGAAATCTCCTAATATTGAAATTTCTACCAAAATCCCTGCTGTTTCTAGCAATTTATGGAAAAATGAAGCTCTATATTGGGCTTTTATTTTAGAGCAAGCTTCGGAAAGTATAACGCGGCTTAAAATAAAAAAACACAATCTACTGCAATTTCATCAATGTGATTTAGAATTTTTAAATCATAAAAATATCTTTAAAATTTTTGAACGCTTATTAAGTGAAGGTATATGCTCCAAAATCGGCATCTCCGTTTACACACCTGATGAAGCTGATGCAGCAATGGCGACGGGCTATGTATCTACACTCCAAGTCCCTGTTAATATTATTGATCATCGATTTGTCCAAGATAACTTCCTACAGAAAGTAAAACACGCCAAGATTGAGTTAATTTCACGTACCGCAGTCTTGCAAGGTATTCTCATCTCTGAAGCACCCTTACCAAACGTGAAAAAACGTCAGGAATTGCTGAAACTTCGCGAATTAGCAAAAATCGCCGTCACTCGACTGACTAAATCGACGTCACTTGAGCAAGCGGCCTTTCGTTTTTTATTCGGGAACCAGGGTGAAAATCTAGATGTTGTACTGATCGGGGTTGATTCTATTCACACCCTTCGGCACAATCTGACACTGATTAAAAACTCAACCGAGTTACTAAGTTCCGATGATTTACGTCCCTTCGAGAACGCAATTCAATTTGCCGACGAGCATGAACTTTTAAATCCTGGGACTTGGAATGTGTAACGTTATTAACTGCAAAGGAATCGCTTAATGCTTAATGGCAAGTCCATATTAATTACAGGTGGAACAGGAAGCTTTGGCAAGCGCTTCGTTCAAAGGATTTTAGCTAGCTACAAACCGAAAAAATTAATTATTTATAGCCGAGACGAATTGAAACAATTCGAGATGGCAAAACAATTCCCGGAAGAAAAATATTCGTGCCTGCGCTATTTTCTAGGCGACGTAAGAGATTCCAATCGTCTAATGCAAGCATTTCGTGGAGTTGACATCGTCATCCATGCTGCCGCCCTAAAGCATGTTCCAGCGGCAGAATATAATCCTTTCGAATTTATCAAGACCAATGTCTTGGGTGCACAGGGAATTATTGAAGCGGCAATTGAACGCGGGGTTACCAAAGTAGTCGCTCTTTCCACGGACAAGGCATCAAATCCAATCAATCTCTATGGTGCAACCAAACTCTGCTCCGATAAATTGTTCGTTGCCGGCAATAGCTACGCAGGGTCTGTTGGAACAAGTTTCAGTGTCGTCCGCTACGGGAATGTGATCGGCAGTCGCGGTTCTGTGATGCCGTTCTTTATGAATATCAAAGATTCTGGGATTATTCCGATTACGGACGATCGCATGACAAGATTTCTTATTACCTTGGATCAAGGGATTGATCTTGTATTTAAGGCCCTTGATATTTCTATTGGCGGAGAAATTTTTGTTCCTAAAATTCCAAGCATGAAAATGACTGATGTTGCAAAATCGATTGCACCCAACTGCGACATAAAAATTACCGGTATCCGTCCAGGTGAAAAGCTTCATGAAAGTATGATCTCGGTTGATGACGCGGCAAACACCCGCGAATACGACGATCATTACCGAATTTTTCCAACCATTCACAAATGGTCGGCAGACCAGAAAATTGAAGGCGGTAAACGAGTTGCTGAAAATTTCGAGTATACATCCGATAAAAACATATCGTGGATGAGCCCAGAGCAGCTTCGCACATTGCTTGGACGCTATAAGCATTCGGGTCCAGAACTCCTTCACTTGGATGATGCTAGTGTTAGTGTTAATGATGTACTTTCAGCAAGAACTGAGGAGCTATCGTGACGGGAATTATCCCCTATGGTCATCAAGATATTTCTGACGACGATATCTCCGCCGTAATCAATGTTCTGCGTGGCGAGTATCTGACTCAGGGACCTGCGATTGATCTTTTCGAGTCAGAATTGGGAAGTTTTCTTTCCGCCAAACATACGGTTGCCGTCTCAAATGGCACTGCTGGTCTTCATATTGCATACCTTGCTGCTGGGATTGGCCCGGGCGATGCTGTTATTGTTCCTGGAATTACATTTGCCGCCACATCAAACGCAGTCCTATATTGCGGTGCTGTGCCAATTTTTGCCGATATCGATCCTAAAACGGCATGTATTTCACCAGAGTCCATTCAACGTTGCATTGATCTCGGTAAAAAAGCAGGCTTTAACGTAAAGGCAATAGCACCCGTTCATTATGCTGGATTACCGTGTGACATGGCTTCATTGGTGTCTATTGCCCAAAAGCACTCGTTATTTATAATTGAAGATGCGTGTCACGCTCTTGGAGCAGAATACCGTCTTTCAATAAATGAAAATTTTCAAAGAGTTGGCTCTGCCGACTTTACCTCTATGGCCGTATTCAGCTTCCATCCTGTTAAGCACATAACTACCGGCGAGGGTGGCGCTGTTACCACAAACAATCCTGACTTTGCGAAAAGACTCCGCCTACTTCGTTCTCATGGGATTACAAAAGATACCTCCGACTACCAAAATCGGCAAAGAGCCTCCACTGATGGCAAACAAAATCCTTGGTATCACGAGATGCAATCACTCGGATTAAACTACCGGATGTGCGATATTCAAGCCGCTTTAGGTCAATCTCAAGCTCAGCGTGCGAAGTCAATTTTAGCGTTACGTAGAAACATCGCAAAACAATATGATGAGGCCTTTACTAATCGTCCTGGTCTTAAACCTGCACCTGCCGATAACGTCAATGCAAAACATGGTTATCATTTATATCCTATACGGGTCGATTTCCAAAAATTTGGGCATTCTCGAACATCATTTATGACCGCACTCCGCGAACTGGGAGTTGGATCTCAAGTTCATTACATTCCTGTGCCCTGGCATCCATATTATGAAAATCACAAAAATCTATGGCTCTCTGATACCCTCAGGGAATCGGAAAAGTTTTATGGATCAGAACTGTCGATCCCCATGTTTTCGAAAATGAATGTAATTGAAGTACAAAGAGTAATAGATGCTATAATGAGGCTAACGTCAAAATGAACGTCGCGATTAGAGTTGACGGTTCACGCCAAATCGGATCAGGACACCTAATTCGATGCATGACTCTAGCCGAGCAATTTCGCAAGCATCATCACAATGTCATTTTTATTATACGCGCCCACCTAGATTCTCTACACCAACTAGTGCAGGAGTCAGGTTTTAGCATCGAACTTTTGAGTTCGTCTTTGTCTACTTTTGATATACCTGACAATCTAGCTCACTCTAAATGGTTAGGCGTTCCTCAGAATTTCGATGCTAATGAATCGCTGAGTGTTCTGAAGAACAAAAAGATCGATCTCCTTATCGTAGACCACTATGGTATTGATCACATCTGGGAAAATATTTTAAAACCACATGTAGCGAAACTGATGGTTATCGATGACCTCGCAGACAGACAACATAACTGTGATATTATTTTGGATCAAAACTACTATACCGATCTAGAACATCGTTACGACGACCTAGTCCCTGCTTCATGTAAGAAATTATTGGGCCCTAAATATGCTCTTTTAAAACCTTCTTTTTTTAAGCTAAGAGAGGGAGTTAAAGTTCGAACTGACTTAAAAAAAATCCTTGTGTTTTTTGGCGGTGCCGACCCTAATGGACAAACCCTCAAAACACTTCAGGCTTTAGAACCGTTTAAAAACGTTAGCACAGGCATCGTCGTTATTGGTAGAGTCAATCCCAATGAAGCGGCAATTGCGCGTCTATGCAAGGCGAACCGCTGGGTATTGCACATCCAAAGCAATCAAATGGCCGAACTCATAACTGAATGTGACCTCGCTATTGGCGCAGGGGGGACATCATCATGGGAAAGATGTTGTTTGGGACTACCAACAATTGTTTTTGCTCTTGCGCTCAATCAGTTAAGGGTTGCAAAAGATCTCAGTACTTACGGTGCGGCAATCTATCAATCCCTTGAATCAGAACAATGGCCCATCGAACTCCAAGGAAAGGTTCAAACTCTCATCAAAAACCCTTCACAACTGCATGAAATGAGTCAAAAGGCTTTCGATCTCATGGCAGCGTCCGACTCCGTCTATGACAGTATTTGTTGTGTATTAGAGCTAAGTGCCGAAATAACTTTTGTTGCCGCCACCATCGACGATGCCCAGTTATTATTTGATTGGCGCAACGACGAACTTACTAGGGAAAATTCGGTTAACAAGGCACCCGTAGGGTGGGAGAATCACTGTCAGTGGCTTCAGTCGATCCTCACAGACTCAAATGTCAAACTGTTCATCGCTAGACGAAACCTGCAGAGTCTGGGTACGGTCCGACTGAACGTCCTTGATAGAGGCCATGAATTATCTTGGACCATCGCCCCTAGCTTTCGAGGGCAAGGATTAGGTAAACTAATTGTAAAGCGAGCGACCTCTCTGTGTCAGGGACCTGTTTTCGCGAGAATTTTATCTCAAAATACCGCCTCAGCAAAAATCGCTAAAGCGGCAGGATTTCATCTTATTTCTAATGATGCGCAAGCAGATTGGTGGGGTTTAGAAAAGTGACAAGATTATCTTTTAAATTATCAGATCCAGGTCGTAGCAAGGTATTCATCATTGCCGAAATGTCTGGCAATCATAATCACAGTCTAGAAAGAGCTCTGTCTATTGTTGATGCCGCAGCCGATGCTGGTGTGGATGCCTTAAAAATTCAGACTTATACAGCTGATACCATGACTCTAGATATGCCATCAGATGAATTCGCTGTAACAGATTCCAAAAGTTTATGGTCCGGACAATCCCTTTATAAATTATATAAAGAAGCACACACACCTTGGGAATGGCATAAGCCTATTTTTGATCGTTGTAAAGAGCGTGGCATGATCGGTTTTAGTACACCGTTTGACCATTCTGCCGTCGACTTTCTGGAATCATTAGACGTGCCATTATACAAGATCGCTTCTTTCGAAAATACCGACTTGCCGCTTATCCGTAGAGTCGCAAAAACCGGTAAACCAATGATCATTTCAACGGGTATGGCATCCGTTGCTGAACTGGATGAGACTGAACGCACCGCAAAAGAGGCGGGCTGCACCGATCTAGTTCTTTTGAAATGCACTAGTGCTTATCCGGCCCTGCCATCATCCTGCAATATTGCAACGATTCCACACTTAAGGCAGCTCTTTGATGTTGGGGTTGGTTTATCAGATCATACGATGGGAATTGGCGTAGCGGTCGCAGCCGTCGCACTGGGTGCCACTGTGGTTGAAAAACACTTTACATTAGCACGAGCTGATGGTGGCGTTGATTCAGCATTTTCATTAGAGCCGGCCGAACTAAAACTTTTGGTTGAAGAATCCAAGAGAGCTGCCGAAGCCCTCGGCAAAATTTCATATGGAGTTTCGGAAAGCGAAATAGCGTCTCGGCAATTCCGCAGGTCTCTGTATGTGGCAGAAAATATTAAAGAGGGCGAAAAATTTACTGCCGAGAATATTCGCGCTATCAGACCTGGATTTGGTCTACCGACTAAGTATTTAGAACAATTTCTTGGTAGAACCTGCAAAAAATCTCTTAAAAAAGGCACCCCTTTAAGTTGGGATTGCTTGAGTTAATCATTTCGAAATGGATCGGAGATAAATTTATGTCAAAGACGCAGGAAATCGGTTCTCTGCTCAAAAAATTAATTCCAGGCGGCGCCCACACCTACAGTAAGGGCGACGATCAATGGCCCGAGATCGCACCAAAATGCCTGGAGCGTGGTAAGGGCTGCTACGTTTGGGATGCCGACGGTAACCGCTACATGGAGTGGTCCATGGGATTAACATCCATTTGTCTAGGTCACGCCAACGAAGACATCAATAAAGCTGCCGTGGACGCCATGGCGCTTGGGCATAACTTTCAAAGGCCAGCAGTGATCGAAGCGAAAGCGGCCGAGCGTTTTCTGAATTTCCTTGGGGACCGCGGGGAAATGGTAAAGTTTGCCAAGAACGGTTCTACTGTCACAACAGCCGCAGTAAAACTGAGCCGTGCGTTTACCGGTCGCGATAAAGTCGCCCTGTGCGCTGAGCATCCTTTTTTTAGCTATGACGACTGGTTTATTGGTTCGACTCGTTGTGCTGCTGGGATTCCAGATAGCATGCGAGATTTAACCGTAAAATTTTCATACAATAATTTTGCTTCGGTCGAAAAGATGTTTGCCGAAAACAAAGGGCAAATCGCCTGCATGATTCTCGAACCGATCAAATTCGAACGTCCCCGGGAGGGTTTTCTCAAAAAGCTCGAAGAGATCTGTAAAAAAGAAAATACGATTCTCATTTGGGACGAAATGGTCACTGGATTTAAATGGGGTCCTAAAGGAGCGGCTGGTTACTACGGCGTAAAAGGCGATCTCTATACTTGGGGCAAAGGCATGTGCAATGGGCACTCAGTCTGTGCTCTAACCGGCAGACGAGACATCATGGAACTCGGTGGAATCGATCACGATAAACCTCGTGTTTTCCTTACCAGCACCACTCATGGGGCCGAGATTCCCCAGCTCGGTGCGATGATAAAAACCCTCGATATCTTTGAACACGATCCTAAAATATTTGAGCGCAACTGGGAGCAAGGCAAAAAACTTCGTGGAGCTCTAGATACTCTGGTAAAAGATGCAGACCTTTCAGATACCTTAGAATTTATCGGCGAAGATTTATTTTTCTTACTCAATGTAAAAAATGGCGGGATTCATAAGGTAAATATTGCTCGGACTTTCTTGCTTCAAGAATTGGTTCGTCGGGGTCAATTATTTCAAGGTCTCTTCTATTCGACGCCTGCCCATAACGCGGAGGCGATCGAAGATACACTTGCGACATGGAAAACAGTTCTACCTATCTTTAAAAAATTCATTCAATCCGGCAAACGAGAAGAGCTGATCGGCGAACCGACCAAGCCAGTATTTAGAACTTTTAATTCATGCGAGTGCTTAAGCGCTGAGGATTGTCGAAAATGTCAAAGCCGCGTGTAGTGGGCTTCATTCAAGCCAGACTTACGAGCAGTAGACTACCAAGTAAGGTCTTAGCTCGAATTGGTCCTTGGACAGTAATCGAACTAATGTTGAGGCGTTTGGTTCGTTCCAGATTGCTCGATCAGATCGTGTTTCTAATCCCAGATAACCTAGCAAATGACGCACTCTATGAATATTTAAAGACTCTAGAAGTAGAGATTTATCGCGGTAATGAGCATGATGTCCTACTACGCTTTGCAAAAGCCGCAGAACTATATCCAGCTGACTATTATGTGAGGATGACAGCAGACTGCCCCGTCATTTGTCCTGAAATAGTTGACGACGTCGTGCAATTAGTTTTAGACGAAAAATCCGTTTACGGGTCTAATGTAGATCCGCCTACTTTTCCAGATGGATTTGATGTCGAATGTATATCATCAGAAGCTTTAATCTGGACTCATAATCACGTACAAGACATAAGAAGCCGAGAACATGTCACATTAGGATTACGTGAATCTAATGAAAAACCATCACACTGGAAGTTTTCAAATCTCCTTCATAATGGTACATCTGGCGACTGGATTAGACTCACAATTGATCGAGCTGAAGATTTACAAGTGCTGCAAACAATGGCTCAACTCGATCCCAATGCTGTTCTCAACGGCAAAATG
>CAZUYQ010000026.1:0-33848 GCA_964624705.1 uncultured Polynucleobacter sp. | reverse complement strand
GAAAGACCTTGAGGAGCTTTACATTAAATCAGATCTTCACAAAAAGAATGGTATGATGACAAGAAATTCCGGTATAGCGGCTCCATCAAAATAATATCCTTTCTATATTTCAGTCTTTGAGGATTCCAAATGCCAAGTGATCAGCCGCAAAAGATAATTTTTAGCGATGGTGAAGCAAATGCATGGTTTAAACGTAATCGTCACAGCCTTGGGAATAAACATAGCGATCCAGTGATCAAAGTTTTAACAGCACGATCACTGACTCCAAAAAACGTGCTCGAAATTGGTTGTGCAAACGGTTGGAGGCTTAAAGAACTAAAGGAAGTCTGGCCAAATTCTAATTTTTTTGGCTTAGATCCGTCACAAAATGCCATTGAATCAGGGTTAACAGATGCAAATAGCCCACAATTAAGAGTTGGAACTGCTGATCATCTACCATTTCATGATAAACAATTTGATCTTGTAATTTTTGGATTCTGTCTGTACCTCGTCGACCGCAGTGATTTATTTCGCGTAGTTGCAGAGGCTGTTCGAGTTCTTCAAAACAAAGGGTTATTAGCAATATTCTTTTTTTATTCGAATTTAGCTTATTCTAGGCCTTATAGTCACACGCCCGGTATCAAATCATACAAAATGGATTACTCAAAATTATGGCTAACGAATCCAAGCTATAAAGTCGATCGACACGCATTTTTTGATCATAGCTCCATAGAGAACAACGAGTTAAAAGACAAGGAGATAGCAAATCCCGAAGATGTCGTTGCCGTTCATCTATTGGAGAAAAATTATGAAGCTGGTTGGCCGTCGAGGAAATGATTCGGATTCTAACACTCTCGTCAAACACCAAGTCTCACGATTCGATCCACATGCTTTAAAAAACCCGGGCGGTGCGAGACTAAAATACAGGTCATTTTTCCTTTCAAACGAGCAATGACATTTGCGATTTCGGATTCTGCTTGTTCGTCGACATTTGCAGATGCTTCATCCAAGATCAGTAATTTCGGTCCCCGAAGTAGTGCTCTTGCAAGTGCAAGTCGCTGTTTTTGCCCCGCGGAAAGCCCATCACTATTTTCATTGATTCTATAATCTAAACCACCTGTTTTCGATCGAATGACATCTTCCAGAAGAGCTGATTTCAATGCTACCCAGCATTTTTCATCTGAAAGTTCACCATGAAACCCGTATCCCAAATTGTCGCGAATACTTCCAGAAAAGAGAAAAGGTTCCGCACCAACATAACCTACACGTTCAGAAAAAAGTCTGAAAAAATCAACTGGATTCTCACCTGCAATTAAAATACGTCCATGACACGGGGTTATCACACCAAGTAAAAGGCTAAGAAGTGTAGATTTCCCTGACCCACTTTGTCCGACAATTCCTAGATGCTCACCAGGGAGAATGTCGATTGAAAAGTCTGCGATAACTGGATCGCTACATCCGATGTATGAAAAAGACACCTGATCCATCGAAATCTTTGGCGGGACATCAGGAGTGTCCGACAAGACCATCTCACTTGATATGGCTTCTAGGGCGTCTTTTTTTGATGCGATTAGTTTCTCTACTCCGCCGTGATCATAATTGGTAAAAAAATCCGAACCAATTTGAAATGTCGGTAGAAGCATTGTCGCAGTTCCCAAGCATCGAGCAAGCGAACCAATATATTGTGCAAATCGCATAAATAGATATAAAAAGACCAAAAACTGAGAATTTGGAGTTAACTTAAATGAAAGTTGCACAAAGATTATAAGAATCAGCAATGCAATTCCAAGCGTCGGAGGGGTCTCTGATCCTACGTATGTCCACAATGACGCCCTTCTTGTAGCTTGATAAAAACGCTCCGAGGCATTCTTAAGCGGATGGTATTCTAGTAATCCCGTTCGCAAAATGCGGATCAATAACCAATTTCGTCCGACTCTCTGAGCACCATTTAGAAGAACCAGCTGTTCTGCCGGCAACTGACGTGAAGCCATCATGACAAATTTATTAATTTTCAATACTAAAAAACCAACACAACCAAGGCCAATAATTCCAATCATTGTATGAATAGGCGCTGACGAGGCCATCACACATAAAACCCCAAAAATCATAATAATCACACTGATCATTTGGGTAATATTGCCCCAAAATAAACCCATTTTTGGAATGACTTCAGAAATTAAAAAATTTAATCTAGATGATTCCACATGGATGGCCTCTTCTCGACAAAGTAAGGCATTAAAGAGGCGTCCACGCAATCCAGCAACCATCGATTCATTTGAGATCACAATACACTGCGCAACAAGAACATTAGTCGAACCACGCATTAATCCAATAATCGCAAGCATCACGGAGAGTTGAATAACTGACAATGACAGATCCGAAAGCCATTGCCAGGCACCTGCCGCCTCAGACACCAATCCCAACGCTTTTAAAAACATTTGGAAAAAAACTGCGATACCAATTTCAACACCAGAGACAAATATCGCGCCAAATATTGCAATTAACGAACATCGAATCGATTCTTTTCCCGCGAGCCGAAATGCCTCAAGAACGGTAGATTTAAACGACATCACTATGCGAAACCAGGAATTCATCATATTAATCTGTTGCCTAATCGGTATAGAATTTTCACTTTGCCAAAAGTTTTCTTAGTTCCTCTTCACTGATTGAATCATAAACCGGACTTCTTAATTGAGGTGGCACGACATTCCAAACTTTCACACCTTTTTTTTCTAAATAGGCCTTTACTTTGTAATGACGTGGATCTACTGGTCCGTCAATATAACCTGCTTCTTCTTCATAAAAATGACCCCATTGAATCGGCGAATATGTATATCCACAGCCTATCAGAAATATTTCTCTAAAGCCTAAAAATTCCGCCGCTCCCAACATTGCATACACAACACCATCTAGCATATTAAATTGACCGGCTAAATCTGCGTGAATATTTTTCGCAATTTCAAGACGCCCAGAACTCTGGAGATAAACAGGTTTATTAAAAAAAGCTCCAACCTTTTTGCAATACTCTTGAATTGAATTAAGCAAAAAAACATCACAGTTCACAGAGTTTACAAACACTGCTAGATCGCGATGGAATTGTCCATCACGCCAATATGGGTCTGAATTGCGTAAATAAGACCCGGCCGGGTCTAGTTCAAAGTACCCTGCATATTTTAATTTCTTTGCCTGCGGATGTCGAAAAAACTGATTGCAACCCAAAACCCACTCTTCTCCTATAAGAGAGAAATCAAATGTCTTTGACGATGTGCCAGTACAAACAAGAAAACATCTTTGTCCTGCATATTTTTCCCTAAAAGAAATGTTTGTTTTCAATTTTTCTTTAAACCACAAATAGCGTAAAAAATGGTAAAAAGACCGCATTTGTCTCTCAACAGATGCTAAGAATGGCGGCTTTGGCAATAGTAATATTTTATTTATCAGATCCATTTGAGTGAAGCCTTACTAATATTTGCAAGTATCTGTCAGTGCAAGACGCGAGTTTGACCACTAGTAACAATGTAAACTTCCTCAAATCCTAAACGTTTAGCTTCACGAATCAATTCGTCATCAGTATGATTTTTTTGCGACTCCTCACACAAACCATCAGAATGAAACCGCGGACCACAAAGCCATTCATAACATGTAGGCGAAGGCCAAGCGTATAAAGATGGGCGTTCTGAAATTGCTGAAAGTAGATATCCAGACGCATTGCAATGAAGACTGTCCCAATAACCTCGTTCGGTACGGGGAATAAAAACAACTGACGTTTTTGAGGGAGAGTTATTACGGATTATATCAAGTTGACTAATATAGCCAGAGATTAATCCCTGTCGTGAAGGGCGTCGCATACCATGAAGATAAGCCAACATCCCGTCATTGAGAGCCGAAGGACCATATTTAATCACTCCTAAAAATCCAACCGAGGCGCTAAAGATCCCAACAATATGCAATATTTTTTTTGATAGACAATGCCCATCAGGGCAAAAATTATAAAATTGAATAAAAGCCTGTGGCGCTACCAATAAAACCGGAAGAGCAAGAAACATCGACGGATTGGAAAAATATGCGGCAGATCCTCCCTGAACCCGTAGTAATAATACTGCTGCTAGACCAACTGCAAGGCAAACTGTCCCACCACAGACATACCATTTAGGTAGCCATTGGGGCCATGTTCTCGTGACGAGATAATTTAAAAACAAAAAACCAACCGCTAAAATTGAAAATAAAAAATGGACCTGGATAAACAATAATGTTTTAAGCCATAGAGGCTCTATAACTTGAACATAAACGCGAACAAACTGCAACGGCTCGAAGGTAGCGGCGCTACCAACAGGGCTAATAAATGGAGCAAGAATTACGAATAATACAAAGCAAGCCAAACTGACAATCAATCGCGTTATCCAAACCCCCTTAGGGTCATTAAATATAGAAAGTAACGCCCAAAAACCTACCAAAACCAAAGAAAAAGCCCCAGTAGATATTTTTGCAGTTGTGACAATCGAGACACCCAACAATAATATTAGAATAAGCCAGTAATCAAATTTATCGGTACCTAATTTTTTAAGAACAGACACTACCGCCATTAAGGCAATGAGCGAAATAGCGTAACTTTCTGATTCATAAAAACTAGGCCATACGGCGTAGCGCGCAAGTATGCTACCGGGAGTGAGAATACCGGAACCTAGTATCAAAATGCCAAATACACCTAATTTTATAAAGAAATCGTATCTCTTTTTGGATGGTAACCATTCTTCTGCTACACCTACAATTGCAATTCCCACTAAAGGCGCGCAAAAAAACACAAAGAAATAACTATACGTTTCCCAAACCGAAAGGCCGGTGAGAACACTTGTCCCAGCCATTAAAATATGAGAACCAAAATGATACTCAAGGGGTCCGACTCCGTGTAAGCCATGACTAATCACTTGATGTGTTTTGATCATGGCGGCAATTGCGGCGTGATATAGCGTATCATTATGTATCGCAGCATTTACTAAACGTGCTGCATTGAAAGGCTCGGAGTAAACAAGAGAAAAATATGGGACTAGTAACAGGACTCCAATTATCGCTGTAGCAGATAAATATGGTAAAGTCTTGCGTACAGAGAGCCAGCTTGTGAGTTTCAATAGCCGGATCGCCATGATCGCAACGCCGATCCAGTAAAACCATGCGTATTTTTCCAAATAAGCAAACATAGCAATTAGAGACAAGCCTGTAATTAAAGCGGCTCCAAATATTGAAATATGTCGGTAAACATAGTGACAGATTACAGAAAAAGACATCGCAATCGCAACAACCTTTGCCATGTTTATGAGATGAATCGTATCAAAACGAAATGCACTCGATGCGGTAAGATATAAGAAGGGAACAAAAGGAATCGACCAGAGTAGGCCCACCAATTCGCTTGAATTTGGAGTGAGTGGTCTCTTTTTTTCGATCTTTTGCTGGACCGTCAGTTTTGACTTCCAAAACATGGTTTTGTAAATCATGCTTTTCATCTAGTCACCTTCTTTTGGACTATAGTCCCAGCAAATATTTCGTCCGCTATTTCGTTCATTAGAAATCTAGACCCAGCAGGTGAGAGATGTCCCTGGTCAAAACTCGTCACGTCTGTTGCCGTACTACCTGTTTGCAAAAGACACTCACGACCATGACACATCGTCTCAAAGATCGAGATAAAATTTACCCTCATTCTTTTCGCTTCACTTCTGAGGCGTTTATCTACTTCGAAGGTCTCATTCACGAGCATCGTTCCAAAATCGGTGTACTGAGGAGGATAGGTGTTATAACGTTTGTAATAAGAGACAATATTTTTTGGTACAGATTGCGCCCATAAAGGGGCACTACCAAGAAGCACTATCTTACCAGAGTACTTAACGCGTAGCTGCTCAACTAGCGTTAAACTTGCTTGCAGATCATAACCTCCAGTGACCCATTGTCCTTCTAGTAAAATTACATCTGGATTTAGTTTATAGACAAGTTTGAGGCTACGATCATTTATTTCCTTACACAAACGGTTCTGCGGGTTATCCCACCCAAAGGCTGGTGGACAAAAACTTGCGGTACGCTGAATAATACCGAAATCATAGGAACGTTGAAGGTCTTTCAAGCCAACATATAGCGATGCTGCATGAGAATCCCCCCATAGAAAGACTAAAGGTCTCTTTTCTTCTATGCACTCCGCAGCAAACAATTGTTCTGCCTCACCTTTGCCTAAAAAACATTTATGATGTCGCCATTCTTCCTGAACATCTCCTCCTAACTCCGGGTTCATCAACTCTATCAGTAGACCAGGGGCATTCAGCGGTTGATCGGGCAAACGCCCCCGAACACCATTCTTTATAAACACCGTATATCCAGCCAAGCCGATTAAAATCGAAATCCCAAGAAGAATCACTGCAATCGGAAATAAATTTCTTCTATGTCGCAGTGGTTGTTCGACAAATCTATAACTCAACCATGCCAGAATTAAGCTCACCAAGACCGCTATGTGACGTTCAAAATAACATGGCATTTTCACATCACTGAGATGAAAAAAAGAAATGAGCGGCCAATGCCATAGGTAAAGTGGGTAACTGATAAGACCTATCCACACGATGCCCCGACGCGATAGAACAAACTGATTCATCCAGCTATCAGGTCCCGCCCCAATTAATAAGAACGCCCCGACCGTCGGGCCCAACGCCCACCATCCTGGGAAGAGAGAAAATTTCGTCAATCCCCATGCCGAAAAACCAATTAAGGAGATTCCAACAACAGAACACACATTGTTTATCAACACCCGGCGTCGTACGATCAGAGCAGACGGTGGATTCCAGAAAGTCGGACTTAACGCTAAAATGGCTCCAACAAGAAGTTCCCAAAATCGAAAGATTGGCAGATAGAAAACCGCTTCCGAATGATTTGGAATAAAAACAACATTTAAGACAAACGAGATGATCAAGCAAATTAAAACAACATTAATCAATTTCGTCTTGGTTTTGAATCCAAGGACGAGAATAAGAGGCCAGATAAGATAAAATTGCTCCTCAATGCCAAGTGACCACAAATGCATCAAGGGTTTTGATTCAGCAGTGCCTGCAAAATAACCAGATTCGCGCCATTGCATGAAATTAGCAATATAACCCACACCACCAACGATATGCTTACCCAATTCCATAAAATCGGATGGCATTAACAAAAACCAGCCAATGGCTAAACATGTTGCCAAAACCACTAAAAGTACCGGAAAAAGTCTGACGACCCGACGAAAAAAGAACCGCAAAAAAGAAAAGGAATTTTTATTGAGTTCACTAACGATAATACCGGTTATTAAAAACCCGGAAATGACGAAGAAAACGTCAACGCCAATGAATCCGCCTGGAAAAATTGAAGGAAATGCGTGGTAACCAACCACCAGTAATACTGCAATTGCCCTCAATCCATCAATATCAGCTCGATATTTGGATATGAATGCGGATGGAGCCTGAGCCATCAATTAAAGTCTCCTGGACCACTTAAAATTATATAATTCGCAGAAATTATTTTCATTTGTGGAAATCAGCTGATAGATTGTGTTTTCATATAATTTAAATCATAGAATGGACCCATGTTCAATCAAACATTCAAAGCAAAAAAGGTATTGATCACTGGTCATACTGGTTTCAAGGGTAGCTGGATTTCAAGATGGCTAATTGATCTAGGAGCGGAGGTTGCAGGTATTTCAAATTTTGTACCAACAACGCCTTCCCATTTTGAGACACTTGGTCTCGCGTCCCAGATGAAAGACATGAGAGCTGACATCAACAACTTGAAAGACCTCAGTAAGTGCATTCAAGATTTTGCGCCTACCATCATTTTCCATATGGCTGCGCAGCCTATTGTTAGCACTTCGATTTCAGACCCTGTTGATACACTTGCTACGAATATCATTGGTACAGCCAATGTTTTGGAGGCAATTCGCTTTACCCCATCCATAAAAGCCGCAGTCATTGTCACCAGTGATAAGTGCTACGAAAATGTCGAATGGGAGTTCGGCTACCGAGAAAATGATAAACTAGGAGGCAAAGACCCTTATAGCGCTTCAAAGGCCTGCGCAGAAATTATCTTCCACTCATACTTTAGGACTTATTTTCGCGATACGAGTCACATACAACTGGCGACGGCAAGAGCTGGGAATGTCATCGGTGGCGGTGATTGGGCGAAAGATCGGATTGTACCGGACAACGTCCGCGCTTGGGGTTCAGGCAATCAACCCGTTATAAGGTCTCCGCACGCAACGCGTCCATGGCAACATGTTTTGGAGCCACTTAGTGGATATCTTTGGCTGGCCGCCAAACTGTTAGCTCAAGAACCAAATTTGAATGGAGAATCATTCAATTTCGGCCCGCCTGAAGAAGTAAATGCGACCGTTGAGCAGCTTTTGCAAGAGATGGTCAAACACTGGAATGGCAAATCTTGGCGCGTGGAGAGTTCCAATTTAACTCGCAAAGAGGCCGGCTTACTTAAGTTAAATTGTGACAAAGCCCTTGCTAGATTAGCATGGCAACCAACTTTAAAATTTCCGGAAACTATTGAATTTACCGCTAATTGGTATCGAAGTTTTTATGAAGAATCTGCTGTCAATGCAGGCTCAATTACTTCACAACAAATCGCACGTTATGTAAACCTTGCAAAAAAGCGAAACCTGGTTTGGGCTAAATAGATATGCAATTTGATATACCACAACCGACTCCGATCGACGGGCTTACATGGACGCCAAAACGTGTCATCTCTGATGATAGAGGCGCTGTTCTTTTGATGCTTAAGGATGACCAGTTTGAATTCCCAGTGGGAGAAATTTATTTTTCAATAGTGAATCCAAATATTATTAAAGGCTGGAAATTACATACTGAAATGCGACAGCGATTTGCGGTCCCTATCGGAGATATCCAGTTTGTATTTGTCGATACTAGACCAAATTCCAAGTCAAAGGGTGGCGTCTTTTCAATAGAACTAAATGATAGAAATTATGGTGTCCTTACTTTACCCGCAGGAATTTGGTATAGCTTTAAAGGCAAGGGTGATAGTCCAGCACTTATTGTGAATGCGGCATCAATATCAAGAAAAGACAGAGAACTGCTAACAAAAGACTTAGATTCTTTTGTTGATTATAAATGGAGCTAGAAAGGCCTTAGCCTTTTAGGGATGGAAAATTCATGAAGAACTGCCGGTTTTGCGATAGTCCTATGCACCACGAGTTTGTAGACTTGGTAAGTTCACCACCTTCGAACTCATTCCTAAAACGAGCTCAACTAACGGCTCCCGAGACTTTCTATCCCCTAAAGTTGTTTGTTTGTGACAACTGCCTACTTGTACAAATCGATGAGCATAAGTCAGCAACAGAGATATTTGATTCTGATTATGTATATTTTTCGTCATTTTCGCAAACCTGGCTCGATCATTGCGAAGAATACTGCTCAAAAATGGTCACACGTTTTGGGTTGAATGAAAAATCAAAAGTTGTTGAAGTTGCATCTAACGACGGTTATTTACTGCAATATTTTAAAGAGCGTAACATCCAAACTCTAGGTATTGAACCCACTAAAAGCACTGCCGACGTTGCATTATCAAAAGGAATTGATACCTTAGTCCGATTTTTTGGCAAAGATTGTGGCAAGGATCTCGCTCAAACTCGGGGTAAGGCTAATTTGATAGCAGCCAACAATGTTTTAGCACATGTTCCCGACATAAATGATTTCGTTTCTGGATTCAAAGAACTACTTACTGATGATGGTGTTGTAACCGTAGAATTCCCTCATTTACTGCAATTAGTAAATCTTCACCAATTCGATACCATTTACCACGAACACTTTTCATATTTTTCTTTTATTACAATTTGCAAAATCTTCAATAGTCATAGTCTTCGCGTTTTTGACGTAGAGGAAATCTCGACTCATGGAGGTTCACTTCGAATTTACGTCGATCATGGAAATACCCATGCACTAAGCCCTAGTGTTGATGCGCTATTGGACAAAGAACGTAACGCCGGTATGGAGAGTCTAGATTTTTATACAGGATATCAAGCCATCACTGACGATGTTAAAAACAATTGTCTGATGTTTCTTTTGGATGCAAAGAAACGAGGAAAAAGAATTGCCGCATACGGAGCCGCAGCAAAAGGAAATACATTTTTAAACTATTGCGGCATCCGTGAAGACTTGATCGAATTTGTAGTGGACGCCTCGCCTCACAAACAAGGTCGATTCTTACCAGGCGTACATATTCCCGTGGTCGCAGAATCAGCTTTACGAGAAATAAAACCTGACTACGTCGTTATTTTACCATGGAATCTTCGCTATGAGATCTCCAAACAATTATCTTATATTCGTGATTGGAATGGCAAATTTGTTATTGCAATCCCGCAATTAGAAGTTTTTTAATCAAATGAAGACTGTTCTCGTAACAGGTGCCAGTGGGTTTATAGGACGACACTGCTTACCGTTTTTAAAAGAATATGGATATAATATCCATGCCATTTCATCGCAGAAATCAGGTCGCGATGAATCCGGTGTCATTTGGCACAAAGTAGATCTTTTACACGAATCTACGAAAAATCTATTAGATAAAGTTCGACCAACTCATTTGCTTCATGCAGCGTGGTACACAGCCCATGGTGTCTACTGGAATTCCGAAAAGAACCTGGACTGGCTTAAACTCAGCGAAGAACTCCTGAATAATTTTCAATTGAGCGGCGGACTCCGTTTTTTAAATGTCGGAACCTGTGCAGAATATACATGGCCAGGAAAATGCGTAGAAGGGATCACCGAGGAGAACCCATCCACCTTATATGGTAAGAGCAAGAAAGAATTTTCCGATCGCGTCTTAAAGTTCAATGAATTTCCTAGTCAATTAAGTACTGCTAGCGGTCGAATCTTTTTTTTATACGGCCCTCATGAGTCTTCAAAACGTCTCGTTCCATCTGTCATCGAAAATCTTCTTAGCGAGGAATCACCCAAATGTACTGACGGGATGCAGCTAAGAGACTTTATGTACGTCGAAGATGCAGCTTTAGCATTAGTAACACTCTTAAATTCGTCAGTTAAGGGTATCGTCAATATTGCTTCCGGCTCTCCGGTAACGCTAAAGTCCTTAATCTCCATCATTTCGAGCGTGCTTAACTCTCAAACTGAAGTATACTTTAATGCTATTATGCGAAGCCAAGATGATCCTGATATATTGACTGCATCGGTAAAGAGACTAAATGAAGAAGTTGATTTTCAACCTAATTATTCCCTCGAAGTTGGTTTGAAAATAACAGCCGATTTTATAAGAAAAACTTTGGAACAAAAACATGCCGCTCTTAAGTAATAGTAAAAATTTACTTTCCATTATTTGCCCTGTATACAACGAACAGCTGGCCATTCCTTTATTTTACTCTCGACTAAAAGAGGTTCTAGCTCAACTTGAAGACTTCGATTATGAACTTATTTTTACAAATAATCGATCGACCGATCATACACTTACTGAGATTCATAAGCTTCAGGCTGAAGACCAGGCAGTTCATGTAATAACATTTTCGAGAAACTTTGGTTATCAGGCTTCAATACTAGCTGGGATGAAACATGCAAAAGGCGACGTTACAATAGTTATTGATGTGGACTGTGAGGATCCACCAGAACTTATCCCTGTATTCATTCAAAAGTGGAAAGAAGGTCATGATATTTGTTACGGTATTCGAGGAAGACGTGACGAGGCAAGATGGATTACCTGGTTTAGACTCCTTTTTTACCGTATTATGAAGCTCACAGCAGACACCGATATTATTCTTGATATGGCCGAATTCGCTCTTCTGAGTCGAACTGTCCGTGAAATTCTTAGTAAAAGCACAAATACTTTCCCTTTCTTGCGAGCAGAAATTGCGTATTCCGGATTTAAGAAAATTGGTATTCCATATGATCGCCAAAAGAGAATTATTGGTAATTCTCATTATAATTTGTATCGAATGACGCTGTTTGCCGCTGCAGGAATTATGTCAGTATCGACGTTTCCACTCAGAGTACCGGTCTATATCATGCCATTCATGGTACTTTTAAATCTTCTTTCGGCCGGCCTCGAGATGGCAGGTTTGTCATCTTTCTTCCACTCTATGATATTAGTTGATTTAGTCTATTTGATGAGTCTGCTATCTGCACAAGGCTTATATATTGCGCGTATTTACAAGAATGGCATCGGACGTCCGGTTTATATTATCGACTGGGACCTTAGTGATACGCGACTCAATTCGGAGTACAGAGCGCGATGAAATTTATAACGACTGCCATTCAAGGCGTTTCTATCATCCAGCCGCACATTTTCTCCGATGAACGCGGTTGGTTCGGTAGAACTTTTTGTAAGAAAGAATTTGCAGAACATGGAATTTCTGCCGATCTCGTTCAACTGAATCAATCCTTTAATCGAAAAAGAGGTACCTTTCGTGGCATGCACTATCAAGTGTCACCATTCGCAGAAAAAAAGCTTGTACGTTGCGTTTCTGGAGCAATTGTAGATTTCGTGATCGACCTCCGTAAAGATTCTCCAACTTTTTTAAAGTACTTAGAAGTTCAGATCTCCGCCGAAAATATGGATATGATTCTTATTCCTGAAGGTGTAGCGCACGGATTTTATACACTAGAAGATAGAACCACCCTTATTTATCATCATACAGAATATCATAATCCTATGTCAGAACGTGGCTTACGATTTGATGACCCACAAATTAATATTCCACTCCCAGGTCAGATTTCTATAATATCTGATCGAGATAAGAATTATCCTCTACTCCCCTTAGATTTCTCAGGAATTGAACTGGGAAGGTAAGGAAAGGCTAAAATATGACTCAAAGAAAAACTAAAAATTTCTTCAAAGCCACCAAAGCGATATTTGTTATGTTTGATAGATTCCATCGCGTGTTTTCAAAAAACATGATGGGAATTATTTACAAATTAGAAATGCTACTTCGTGGGGTCGAATTTAAGCATTTAACTTCTGTAGATGTTATTGCCAGACCCATTATCCGCAATTCCTTTAAGGGTCGAATTGCAATTGGCGCACATGTAAGTCTCATGAGCTCTTCACGTTTTTGTACAGCCGCAACATTGTATTCTCCATGTAAATTTCAGGTTTTTTTTAAAGGTCTTATAGCTATAGACGATCATGTAAGCATGAATGGAACATCAATCGTATGTCGAAGCACTCGAGTCTCAATCGGCATGCGTTCCATGATTGCCCCGAACGTTGTGATCATGGACTCACCGTTTCATCCCTCTTTACCTTTACACCTAAGAAATCATTACCCCGGAACCGAATTAGATAAAGCTGTCGAAATTGGCGAAGATGTGTGGATCGGTACGGGTAGTATTATTCTTGCCGGATCAACGATCGGCGCGGGTTCGATTATCGGTGCCGGAAGTATTGTAAACAGCAATAACCCACCCAATGTACTTGCTGCTGGCGTTCCTGCTCGAACAATTCGTAACTTGATCTAGCTCGAAGATGAAAGGTCGGTAAATATGTTAAATTCAATCGGCGAAGAGATCTTTGCTCTAGCTTCAAAGCTCTTTCCTATCTGCCGAAGTTTAACCGGTAATGGAGTTCGAGAAACTTTAAATTGCCTTAAAGAGCACCTTCCAGATCTCAGCATCTTCGAGGTACCAAGCGGAACACGTTGCTTTGATTGGACCGTCCCGAAAGAATGGAATATTGATGATGCATACATAATAGATCCGGATGGAAAAAAAATTCTGTCGTTTCAGGATTCAAATCTACATGTGGTTGGATACTCAATCCCAGTGGATCTAGAGATCTCTCTTGAAGACCTTCAGGCTCATTTACATTCTTTGCCACAACAATCAACTGCCATTCCCTATATTACCTCTTATTATAAGGAGACTTGGGGGTTTTGCCTCCGCCACGATCAAAGACTAAAACTTAAACGCGGGGTTTATCGAGTTGTCATTCGTAGTAGGCTTGAACCAGGAAATTTGACTTATGGGGAATTGATTCTGCCTGGTACTTCAACTCAGGAAATATTCCTATCGACATATATTTGCCATCCGTCGATGGCAAATAATGAAGTATCGGGTCCGTCTGTTGCAACTTATGTTGCGAAATGGGTGATGAGTTTACCTAATCGGCATTTTACATATCGAATCATTTTCATACCCGAAACAATTGGATCAATTACTTATCTCAGTCGACATTTAGATCAAATGAAATCTGCAATTATCGCAGGTTTTAATATAACTTGCGTTGGCGATAATCGTGCCTATTCTTATTTGCCATCTCGTGCAGAAAATACTTTAGCTGATCGCGTGGCCTTGCATGTACTGAAACATACTGATCCCTCATTTAAACGTTACAGCTACTCCAGTCGTGGAAGCGATGAACGTCAATACTGCAGTCCAGGCGTTGATCTTCCTGTAGCTTCCGTAATGCGCAGTAAATATGCTGAATATCCAGAATATCACACCTCTTTGGATAATTTAGACGTCATAAGTTCTGAAGGCTTGGGAGGTGCATTCGAAGTCCTAAAAAAATGCCTCCATTGCCTAGAAAACAACTTCATATATTACCCAACGGTTCTCTGCGAACCTCAACTTGGTAAAAGGGGGCTCTATCCAAGTGTTAGCACTAGAGATACCCATAAGACTGTCATAAGAACCTTAGACCTTCTCGCATACTGCGATGGAACAAAGGATCTTGTGGCAGTTGCCGAAAAAATCGATGTGCCAGTTTGGGAGATTATTGAAATTGCGGCGAATCTGTATCGCGAAGGACTTTTCAGTTTAAAGAAGCTTTAAATCGATTCAATTCGATCTAAGATCCAGAATTTTCTGAACTTTAGGGATGAAAGTTAATGCTAAGCCAATCCAAGCATTTATCTGCAAAGGGTTAATCCATATGGAACGTAATAGATATGGAAGCGCAATCATTTTTTTTTCTTGTCTTTGAAGTTTTCTAGCCATTTCGAAATACAATTTACTCTTTCTCTGCCTGTACTGTTCGATGGGAAGATCGCAATATTTAAACCAAAATCTAATAACTTCAATACATGCATGAAGATGGCGATCTATTTGCGAAGAAGAACTTCCGCTATGCATTCTATATTTCGTAAGCGGTTCTTTTGTATAACTACATCGGACGGATTTATCTCTAAATATTCTTAACCAAAGATCCATGTCCTCAGCGGTGACAATTTTAGGATCGATATTAAACCCAGATCCCAACAAACTCCTCCTAACAACAACCGTACTAGTACTAACAAAATTGCCGCTCCTTAAAATAAAATCAAACGGGTCTAAATTCACCTGTTCTGGTAAAAAACCTCTTAAGATACTTGATGGACTCCCAATACCAAAAACTTCCAAGTTCGTGCATACAAAATCTTTTGCAGAACTCAACTCCCTTAACGCAGACGAAAGCTTTGTCTCCCTCCAGATATCATCCGAGTCTAAAAAAGCAATAAACTCGCCTTTTGCGAGACTAAGTCCGTAATTCCTTGAAGCTGCGATCACACCACTATTGGCAAATCTCACATAGCGAATCCTTGAATCCTTGAACGATAAAATAACCTCATTCGTATGATCAGATGAATAATTATCGACAACTATGAGCTCCCATTCCAAATATGCCTGTTCGATAACCGACTGGACGGCTTCTGCCAAAAAAATCGCCTGATTATAAGTCGGCATAATAATTGTTATGAGAGTCACAAAAATTTCCTGAACTTAGGTCAAATTATGCAAACAAAATTGCAGAAGATCACGAATCTCCTTACCAATGTCTCCAGAAACCTTATAGCCTGTTGCACGGATTCTATGTGTATCAATTATGAGTTTAGACATCACAATCTTTTCACTGGGCCTAGACGGTCCGGCGCTAATTGAAATGCTTTTCCCCAACAACCGAGCTGCTTCGTCAGCAATTTTCTCAGCCATCCCAAGTATAGTCATACCTTGACCGGCACCTAGATTGTATAAGAATTTTCCACTCGGTGTTTCAGCTATAAGATGTTGCACTGCACGTTCTACATCCGAGATACAGATAAAATCACGCATCCCCATGCCGTCTGATTTTAATATAAGCGTGCCTGTTTCCACTGCTTGACGGCATAAATCTGCGACAAGCAACGTCCAGCAATTAACGTCGACTCGTTCAGGGGCACCGAAACTATTCGTAAGACGAATCGTAATACACCTAGGAATTCCTTCTCCAATTTTACCTTGAAAAGAGAAAAGAATATCCTCTGCTGCACGTCTTGAATAAGCATAGGGATGCTTTGGTTCTGGGATAGACAATTCGGTAAAAGAGCCGGAAAGCGGGCTACCATATACGTGCGCTGTTGAAAAAAATAATAATGTATCGACTTTCGCCAATTTTGCGGCTTCGCAGAGCCTATACATTCCTACAGCATTATCTTCAATAGCATGCTCAGGATCTCGGGCACATTCCGCTTCATTGGGACCAGCCGCATGAATAACAACGTCAATTCCATTAAGTTTTTTTTCAAGATCCTCGATGGAATCTGTTGTGGAATAAGAACACAACTTACCTTGCTTTAGCCAGATAGGTTTTGCAAGATTTGACGCACGTCTCGAGCCAATAATAACATTATATCCAATAGACGAAAGGTATCTGGATAATCTTCCACCGAGAAAGCCCAGGCCTCCCGTTATAAAAACTTTCATATCATTTTTTTTTCTTGATTCTACAAAATGACCCAAGGTGCTTTACCTTTACTATATAACTCATTCAGGAGAAGATATTCACGATGAGTATCCATTGGTTGCCAAAATCCATCGTGTTTAAATACCATAAGCTGATTCTCTTTTACCAAGCGACGCAAAGGTTCTTGTTCAAATACAATCCCGGGTCCATTGTCGATATAGTCAAAAATTTTTGTATTACAAACGAAAAAACCTCCGGATATTAAACCACCAGACGCCTGAGGTTTTTCATTGAACTCGCTAACGCAGCCAGAGGTATCAATCGTGAGTTCCCCAAATCTCCCAGGGGGACGCACACCAGTGACCGTACAAACCTTGCCGTGACTCTTATGAAAAGCCAGCAATGCTTTTAAATCGACATCTCCAAGCCCATCTCCATATGTCAGCATAAAGATGCCATCCGATTTCACATATTTGTGAATCATTTTGATGCGGGCTCCAGTCATTGCATCTAGACCTGTCTCGGCCATAGTCACTCGCCAATCTACTGGTGACTCACTATGATGGTCGATACTACCGCCGCGGGCATAGTCAATTGTAAAATCCGAAATATTATTCCTATAATTTACGAAAAAATCTTTAATCGCTGAAGATTTATACCCAAGGCAGAGAATGAAATCATTAAGTTGGAACCCTGCATAATATCTCATGATATGCCATAAGATAGGGTATGGCCCAACAGGGATCATTGGTTTCGGAATATTATCCGCAACATCTCGAATTCGAGTCCCCTGACCACCACATAAGATTGCAACTTTCATAATTGTCCTTCCCATTTTATATTAAATTGTATTCTTTACATTTGAGTTTTAAGAAAGGTAAAAAAATCACACTCTGCTTGTTTTCCATACCGGTCAACAAACAGATGGTTTAAATTCATTGCGTTACGGTATTTATCTTGGAATGAACTTTCACTGTCCAAATTTTCACTTAAATAAAATTCTTCGCTAAGTGCAAGGCCATCTGTCATAATTGGACAGATGCTCGCGGCAGGTACTAGCAAAGTACAGCATCCCATTGCAATCGATTCAAAAAAACCGGTACCAATTGTATCCCAAAGAATGAATTTATACTTTGGCATGAGATGTCGCGCTGGAATACTCGAATTAACAAAGCGAATTGGTACATTATTGATTTTACACGCCTCTTTAATGATTGCGATATATTCAGAATCGGCCCCTTCACTGAAAAAACCTGCATATGGCTTCAAATCAAGGCTCAAATTAAATCTTTTCAACCAATTTACCATTACATCAACTGAATAAGGCCAAATATTTTCTGACATATATTGGCTTGTAAGCGGGCTGTCCATCCGAACCATTCTTCTTGGAAAGTCTGTCGCACAAAAAAGGACCCTGTCAGTAAGGATCTCGTGGCCTTCTACAAGAGCAACCCGTTTCCTATTTAAATCAAAAAGATAATGGCTCCCAATAGGCTCCAACTGCGCTCGATATATTCGCTTAGATGATGGCTGCCGATTCCACCCCCAAGAAAGCCATCGATCTGAACATTGCATTTCAACTGATTCATGAAAAACCATATTTTTCATATAACCATAATATCCACCATGTTGAATCCCAACAATCTCTCCTCCTCGTTGTTTGATTACTCCGAGTAAGAAGTTTTGATAAGTGGAATAATATAAACCAATCGCTGTAAAGATTTCGCAGTAATCCGTCATGATACTACCCACTTTATGCGCAACCCTCCAGTTTTCATGACGACCTTCAAAATGCGAAACCGGTGCCCCTATGGATAAATAACTTGCCAATGCAAGGATTTCATTTGAATCCAAACCAAATCGGTATTGGTGGGTGATAAGTAAATCTACGAGGGCTTGCCGCAACGAGTTTCGTTTTTCGATATTTATAGGAAAGGCGGTTTCGTCGTGCTTAAAATATTCACCAAAAACCGCTCCTCCCCTTAGCATAAAGCATACCAAACGACCGAAAGTATCTCGAGTAACAAGATGATGTAACCCCAAAATGCCTATTCGCGGCCTGGAGATCAATCGCAACTTTCTACAGATCGATATAAATTGCTCCGACAATTTTAAGAATCGCAACTTTGCGCCATGACTGCGTGAAGTCTTTGCAACCCGATAACTCGAAATTAAACAATCGTTCTCCCATGGTATGATTTTGCCCTGCGCAACGTTTACCAGTAAACTATCAGATTCGCTAACTGAATCGGACCATAAAGCAATACCATCTAAACCCGCGGGGACATCGATACTTGGAGATCCCGAGATTTTTATTTCGGAATCAGGGCAATATTTACGCCTACAATAGAAGCTATCCAACGCAAAATATAGCCAGCTTGAATCCAATATTCTTGTCGAATTTTCACAAATATGATCCAAAGTTCCAGCAACTTCATCTATTATTCTAGAGGACAAGATTTCTTTGCCAATTAGGAAAAGTCTGTCACCCAACTTTTCCCACTCACTAGCTTGGAAGTGAATATTAGCTTTTGCAAGTTCATATAATGAATATTTGCTATTACTCAATGACGACTCCAAGTCGAACAATATTTACTTCTGCGCATAGCACTCCATCATGTTTTTCCAAAATGCAAACTTCAATGGTCGGCCGGTTATTAATCGGCAGAAAAATTTCCAATGATCTTTTATTGGGCTTGCATAAGGTGAACCAATGTAAGGGAAATAGAACTGCATTTTTTTAAAACCAATATTCTCTAGTGTAGCTCTTAATATTCGGTCTGAAAATAAAACAAAATTGAACTTTGGTTCAAGAGCCGGATGATCTTGCCAGATCCGATAGACGAGCCCACCTATGTTCGGAGTTGCTAAGAACACAATCCATCCCCCTTTTTTTAAACGCATGAACGAATCAAATATAGATCCGATTGGAAGAGGTAAATGTTGAATAGTTCCTCGATAAACAATCAAGTCAAAACAAGCATCTTCGCAACTTGGCAAATCGAATTTTACGCCTTTTTTTTCGGCTTCCAATCGCGCAAAATCAGATATCTCTGTACCATATAGTTCCCAAGTATCCCCGCCAAACTTCTGAGCAAAGTCTCCAGGGCCACAGCCAATGTCTAGAAGCTTTCCGCCCTTAAGTCCGGTTATTTTTTGTATGCGTTGAATCTCTTGATCATACATAACCTGTCTTCGATGATGATCAAGCGTTCTGTCGTCAAAGTAGTCTTTCTGATAGAGATCCTGAAACTGGGAACTTGTCGGCATTCGTGAATTCCTTTATAAACTCCACCCTCACATGAAAAATGAATTTGATATTAGCCCAAATTCTTACCCGAGGAAAGACTGATGATTGTTCTTCTCGTATCTTCTGCGTCTTTTAATTTAATAAGCGCCTCCTTGTTCAAAATCTTGTACTGAAAACAATGTGAATGAACCCTGTGAGAGACAATTTCCAGCCAAATTTCGGTAGGAATAGCGTCTTTTTCTGGATCTTCAAAAATAGAAAAAACATCGTAATCGGCTTCAAGCGCTTCTAGTGTTACCGTTGACACTCCAACCGTAACTATCGCAATCTTAACTTGCTCTAATGAACATTCTAAAACTTCCTCGATTTCTCTCTTGAGCCTTAGATGTTTAGAGTCATTGCATTTAATAGGATGAAGACGGATATCAGCCCCTCGAAGTCCAATACCCAGATCCACTAGGCTTTTTATAGAATCCAGAATTGTCTCTTCTTCAGTAAAACTATAAGGAAGAAAAATCGTACTTCGCTCGACTTTTAAAGGCTTGGAAAATCGCAACGAGTCGATAAGTTGAATGTTACGATCACTCCATCCCAGTATGTCAGCCAATACTCGCTTGTAAGCGGATCCGTGAACAAACATAAAGTCCGGTGTGAAGCGGTGTTTTACAAATTGAGTCGGTACATTATTCAAAGAAGAATGGATGTATCCAACAATTTTTGTCTTAGGATACTCTCGTTTAAAATATCTAATAAAATCACACTGCCACGGGTGTTGTTCATAAGGGAAAATAACTGTTTCAACAATCGCCTCAGATGCTCTCATCCAACTTGCGAGCTGTCTCGTCATATAAGCTGAGTTTCGTCGTTCGATGCTCCAGTTAGCCAACCAATTTTCGGTTTTGAAGAAATAAAAGATCGTTTGAACCAATGCATTAGAAAACCAGATTAGATTCCATAATATCGTTCGTTCAAAGACAAAATACCCGTCCCGATTATGATCGAACGGACCAATTTTATTGGGTATACAGATGTTTATACGGCTGACAGCGTCGGTCAAGTCAGGAGTAAGAAGGCCGAGATAGTTATCTCGCTCATCTTCTGCGCCATTATCAATAAACCAAGAAAAAATGAAAATTCGCCTACTTCTAGGCATACTATATGTTCTGAGTACTGGTGCATTTACTAACAGGATACCGAGTACTTCTCGAACTATGAATTTTGCTTTATACCACTGCGACACCTTAAACGCACCAAGTTGAGATAATGTAATTCTACCGAGACACAAAGTGCGCCATGCCGTCAGATATCCCCAGCCTGAGCACAATAGATCTTCACCAGTAGAGGTCTTCTCCCACTTTTTAAATAACTCTCGAATTTTGACGAATATGCTTATCTCCACACATTCCTCTAGAGGCTAGCAAACATCGTGCGGACTGCGTGGTCGAGAATCCGCATATCGACGCTATAGGCGATAATTTTAAATCCATCTTGTCTTGCCTTAGTAAATGCAAATAGATCCGGTTCCACTATATGGATTCCAGATGGAATGTCCACTTTAGCAGCCACTTTCTTGATCTCATTCATCGCGGAAGTAAACGCTGGATTTGCAAAATCACCGGGTTTACCAAGCGAAGCGCTTAAGTCATATGGCCCAATAAGAAAGCCATCAATTCCTTTAGTAGTGAAAATTTCTTCCAGATTTGCAATCGCATCAATATGTTCGATTTGAACAATAGCGACAGCACTTTCACTTAACCACTGCATATATTCTTTAAACCCTGCTCCATACTTTTGCGCTCTTGCAAGGCCGACCCCCCGTGTACCCGTCGGTGGATAATAAAGAGCTTGCACGACAGCCTCCGCATCTGCGCGGGATTTAACATTTGGCGCAATAACACCGTGTGCTCCCGCATCCATCACACGTTTGATTTGAACCGCGTCAATACTGGATAATCTCACTAAGGGGGCGGAACCACAAAGATCTACTGCCCGAATCAGCTCTTGCGCGGCGCTCAGATCAATAACAGAGTGTTCTAAATCAATTGTAACCCAGTCACTCCCAGCTCTTGCAAATATTTCGCCGATTGCGCCATGGCCAAGTGAGACCCAAGTTCCAACCACTAGCTGCTTGTTAGATATTTTTTGTTTTAGGTTCAAAGATGTCACCTTCAAGGTTTATGATCTTAATGTAAATGCTCTACAATGATAAAATTAATTTTTTGAGCTCGTTCAAAGACTTTATTGAATAATCTGGAAAAACCCCTGCAAGCTCCTGATAAGGATAGTAACCATACGATGCTGCAATGCATGTGATAGGGTGAGATTTGCAAGCTTTAATATCATCCACGCTATCTCCGATATAAATTGTTTGCATTCCAGCACCAAGCTCTAATATCGCGGCTTCAAGCATCTGTGTTTTAGATTTGCGATTTTGCCCTACACCGTCTGGTGTAAAACAGCGACAAAAATAGGAATGAAGATTCAATTGTTTTAGAATCGTTTCAGTTGCCACCTGCGGCTTATTCGTTGCCAAAAACATTTTATAACCACTATTTCTAACCCACTCTAATGTTTCGATGCATCCGGCATAAGTTTTTGTTTTTGGAAAACCCGAATGATCATAAACTTTGCGAAATTCAAGAAAAAGATCATCTAAAGCTTTTTCAGAAACCCGAAGATATGGTCTTAGCATTTCGCGAAAAGGAGCACCGATTCGAACTTTTTTCGCTACATCTTGATCTAGTTTGTTTCTTGCGAAAACTACGCGCAAGGCATCACGAATATCTTCACCGGAGTCAATGAGCGTCCCATCAAGATCAAAGCCAATAAGAAAATTTTTATGATCATTAATCTGAGCCACCATCTGTGGCATCAACCTTCGGCTTGCAAACGTTTAATTAGGTAAGCTCCTACCATATGGTCCAACACCATATGCGCATCTTCAACAGGGCCATATTCGCCTTTTTTGGTAGGAACATGGAGCTTATGCTTCACTAGTTCTTTCAACTTTCCACCGTCAAATCCCGAAAGCCCAATAGTCGTCATCCCTAAATTACTTGCAAACTTGATAGCTTTCACGATGTTTGGTGAATTTCCGGAAGCAGAAATTGCCACTACCACGTCCTGAGGAACAGCAAGATATTCTAATTGTCTCGAGAAAATTTCATCATAACCAAAATCATTGCCAATTGCTGTAAGAACCGCGTTATTATCACTCAAGCTAATCGCTCGGAACGGCTTTTTTCTTGCCCTAGTACCGATCGCTAGATCATTAGCAAAATGGCTTGCGGTCGCGGCACTACCACCATTACCAATAAAGAATATCTTCGCACCTCGTTCACGAGCCGACAACAAAACATCAACAAAATTCGCAATAGCTTTTGGATCGATGCCCCGCAAAACATCGTTTAAATGCTCGATATATCTCGTGGCAAAAACAGCGGCATCACTTGTATATATTTCATCAATTTTATTGATATGCTCAGTCATAAAACTAGCCCCTTTTTTAGTCAAGGAATTTGAAAGTCAACACTTGGTTTATCTTTGATCTTATTTTTAGTTTTCCAAACATTATCAGCACAATATATGCGATACACAAGCTCCATAGTTTTGTAAGCATCTCTTGATGAGCCGTCTTTTATCGGTTTATTCAATAAAACAGCCTCTGTAAACTCATTTATTTCATCCTCCCAAGAAGGATCTACATTATAGCGGGTACTTTGCTCCTTGGGACTGCCTGCGTCCTTATGAGGGTCAGACCAGATCACAGTCATAGTTTCTGCACCGTAACTTTTGGATCCGGACAGAATACCACCAAGAAGAATTGCACCGAATTCTAAATGTACTTCTAACGAAAACTGATGCCGCCATTGAGTCGCCGAAGAGTGCAACATCGCCACCACACCTTCTTTACTTCGCAATAATGCATATGCGTTGTCTTCAACGTCAAAGTTCCAAAAACTATTTTCGATGAAACTATGAACTTGTGAAAACTCACCACCAAGCAATCGAATGAGATCGACCATGTGGATGCCTTGATCGAGCAAAACACCTCCTCCAGCAATTTTCCGCTGGGTTCGCCAATCTGATTGATTGAATGTCACAAGATTCGACTTCCCGTAAACGCCACGCAAACTCACAACCTTACCGAGCTCCCCACTCTGGATCTTCTCTCGAGCTTCACGCACTGAATGGTGATAACGATGGTTAAATCCGTACTTAAGCTTGAGATGAGGCTTGGTTCTTTCGGTAGATATAACCTTGGCAATATCGTCCAAGTCTCGCCCTGGTGGTTTTTCACAGAAAACATGCATATCACGCTCTAAACCAGCAATTGTCGCGTCGGGGGCAACATCATTCGTCAAGCAAACAATTAAAATGTCTAGTTTTTGCTCTAAAAGCTGTTGATAAGTTGGAAAGTAAAGAACATTATCTGGACGAGTTCCACTTTCCGCGAAAGCTCGATCACAAATTGCAACAAGTTGTAGATATTCGTTGAATGCCACTGCCTTTTCGCGTCGCTTGCCAACCACACCATATCCGGCAATACCAACTCTTAGTTTTTTCATTAATAATGGTGCTCTTTTTAGGGCGATGATTATAAATTATTCGATTATGAGTGTTTAACCTTTATTATGTCAATACCATTCCAGTCTATATTTTCGCTACATTATACTTTGACTGTAGCGAATCCGATGCCATAAGAACTGATGCTCGTTCCAAATCGGCCGGAACATCAACCCCTACACTTTGAATATCAATGGATACGAGACGAATTTTTTCCCCATGCTCAAGCACGCGATTCATATCAACTGACTCAATTTTTTCAAGTGGAGTGGGCTCCATTTGGCTGTATGTTAGCAAAAAATCCTTCTTAAAGAAAATCAACCCGAGCTGTTTAAACATTGGCATGTCACCGTTCCATTTCTTTCGCGAGGGGATCGCCTCGCGACTAAAATAGAGAGCGTTCAATTTTAAATCGAAAACGACCTTCACATCATTGGGATTATCAAAACGATCCGAGGTAATAGGAGACATTAAGTTGACGATCTTTAGGGATTTATCTCGAGCAAAAGGCTCGAGTCCTTGTTCAATCATAGTTGGAGACACAAGAGGCTCGTCACCTTGTACCATCGCTACAATATCAATCGTTTTACCCGTTTCCTTTTCGATCTTCTCAACAGCTTCAGCAGTACGATCTGTTGCACGTTCATGAATTTCTTTGGTCATGACGGCATTACCGCCGATCGATTTTATATAGTCGAAAATCTCTTTATCGCATGTAGCAACATAGGTTGAGGATAACCCTCTCGCCATAGCCGTCCGGAGATAGCAATGCCCGATCATCGGCATACCAGCAATCGGTACCATTGGTTTGTTAGGAAAACGACTAGCGGCCATCCTCGCGGGAATAATTGCGACAATATTCAATTTATTTTCGTCCTAAAGGCTAAAAGTTAAGAAAATCTTAGCTTTTGTTTTCCCTACTTTAATTCTAAGTATCACTATCAGTAAACCACAAAGCTTGTTAGAGGGGACACTAATAATTTTTTCTGGTAACACGCCGCTTCTAATGCCACAATTCTCATGAAGATATCAAAGAAAGTATCAAAATCATGAGGAAAAAAAATACTGAAGTAGAATGGGTCTCCGACAGAGACGCCCTGGCTAGCCGAGCTGTTGAAATATTGGTCAATGAGGCCTCCTCTGCTATAAATCAGCGTGGTCGATTCACGCTTGCGCTTTCTGGTGGGAGAACACCTAGGCGGATTTTCGAGTTACTTGCTGACCCAACAAGATCAAGGCACATTTCCTGGAAAGATTGGCACATTTTCTGGGGGGATGAACGATATGTTGACTACGCGGACCCCGAGAGTAGCTTTGGTGCTGCGCAGAATCTCCTGTTCTCTAAGATTGAGATACCAAAAGCTAATATTCACCCAATGCCAATTCTGCCAGGAGCATTTGATTTAGCAGCGCAGGTCTACGAAAAAACTCTAAGACAATTCTTTAGCGATGAAGTTTTCCCGGCATTTGATTTTATGCTTCAGGGAATAGGTACAGATGGACATACGGCTTCTCTTTTTCCCGATGATTCCGCTTTGAATGAAATGTCTAAGCTCTGCGTGCCAATTCAAATCCAAGCTCAATCCCCTTGCCGCCTAACTCTCACCATACCCGTGTTCAATGCCGCTCGTTTTATTCTGTTTTTAGCAAGCGGAAAAGAGAAGAGTTCCATCGTCCATAGAGCCATGACTGAACACAACAAAAATCTGCCCGCATCACTTATCAAACAAAAAAATGGCCGTGTTCTATGGCTGTGTGATTTCAGGATTAAATTGCATTGATTCGCATCTTGGCATACCACTTGAATCAATGTAGAATTATGTTGGATCTTCGGAAAATATTATTACCTCTCGACTAACGCATGATTGTGATAACTACGGATTTATGCTTGATTTCGTTTCGTTAAGTCCCACTATCATAAATGCCTTCGTCATCGTTGGATTGTGCCTTGCTTTAAGTATAAGACCATTATTTAGTCGACAGAATCAAACTACCTTCTTATGTATTGCTGGTTTTCTCTGCCTTGCTTTCATTCATTTTTGTTTTTCTTATAGTACAACGCTTACTATCTACGATTTAAAGTTGGCTCTACTTTGTTTAGTCGCACTTTCAATCAGTCGGGCAAATGTTGAAGGATTAAAATATATTGTCTTCTTCTTGCTTATATTAAACGCATTAATTTGTTGTTATGAGATTGCCGCTACCTATTACAGCGTCGCAAATTATTTAGACCCCAGTGAGTTGACGGGAATTTTTGCACCTAGCCCCTATGTTGCACCCATTATCCGTAAAATTTCAGGGCCGTTTATTTTCATTCGACCACATGGACTTTTTGCTTCCATCCATTTATCCGGCTTTGCAAATACAGCACTAATGTTGCTCAGTTACTTGAATTGGCAGCATGCATCTCGCAAAACAGCCCATACTTGGCGTCTGGTGTTCATATTGGCTTTATCCATCACAATAGTGTCAGGGACTATGCAATATTGGGTTGTGGCACTCTTTTTTGCTATTTGGAATTTTCGCTCGGTCCCAATCAAAATTGCGATTATTTTTTCATCGGTATTTCTTTTGATTGCAGCGTATATCCGTTTTTATGGCATTGAACCAATCTCCCTCAATGACGATACGAGCATGGTTCGAATTCTTTTAGCAACACCCAAATATCTGATCAGCATGCCTATACAGAATCTTCTATTTGGCGGGTGGGATGTCAATGAATTCCACTTACATGTGGATGTAATTGACGCAGACAAAGTCGACGACGTCGGCATCATTAGGTTCGTATTTCAGTTCGGACTCGTTGGATTTATTTTATTCCAATTATTTTTATTGAGTGGAATGCTCAAAATTAAGGCTCCTCAAAGCCGTCATTACTACCTTGCATTTTATTTTGCATTTAGTACTACTCTCATTCATGTTTATAATGTGTTTTCACTAATCGGCGGGCTTATCTTTATTTTCCTGCCCTATATGCTGAATGCTCATTTTCCTAGACGGAATATAGCTTTCAACCCACGAAGTTTTTTTCGGGGAGCCGAGTTATTTCGCATCCTCCATAAGATCCAAAATGGAATCCCAAATAAGTGAGGTCGATTTCTTATTATCAAGTTTTAAAACTTGCCGTATAGCAATGTCTGTAGACATTGCTATATTCTCTTTATGTCCACTTAATGCAGACAACTTCTCACAGAAGTCGGCTGGATCATTTGGATTAAAATATTCAACAGCACTGCCCCCAAATTCTGGGATCGGTGGCAAATTTGACGCCAGAACCGGCCGCCCGGATGCCATTGCTTCTAATAAAATATTCGGGCAATTTTCACATTCAGAAGCAAAAATATTAATTTGTGCATGTTGATAAACTGCTGGCAAAGTCCGATAAGGGATTAAACCCTTGATAACGATTCGATCGTTCAGTTTTAGTCGAGAGATCTCATCTCTAACTCTTTTAGCATACGGCTTATATTCCGAACCAATCAAAACCAATTTTTCAATAGCGTGTGGACTACCGGTTAGATACAGTTGAAATCCTCTCACAATTTCGAGTTGAGCTTTATATACATCAATGGTCGACACATAAAGTATATATGCTTCCGGAAGCCATTCTGGTTTTGGCAAAGGATTCATTTTATCTAAAATAAACCGCGGGTTTACACCTGGAGAAGCCACAATGGACTTTGCAGGAATCGCGTCACCCAGTAACTCAAGAACTTTATTCTTTGCAAAATTAGAAATGAAAATCACAAGATCTGACCGTGAAAAGCATTTTAGGAACGCCGCTTCCAACAGTTTCGTCCGAAGCCTCATATAACCCCATGGGTATTTGGCACGTTGAATGTGATCAAAAGGCATCATATTTTGGCAGGCAGTGATAATTTTGCAATCTTTAGGTTTTGGACCAACAAATATACCACCTGGTGCAAAAACAGCATCGATACGCAATCGCTTGCGTAGTCTTGGTAACACCATAGCTTCCCAGAGAAGCCGCAATAACGGATATTCAATCCACTTAAGTCCCTTTGGGAAAAGGCGGCGAAGCCGTGGAAGATTTTCAGGTTCTTTAAAACTAATAGGTGCCAGAAGAAAAAACTCGTGTCCCTCATCTTCTGGCAGGTATTTGAGGATATTATAAAGATGGGTTTGTCCCCCACCAGCTCGAAGGGCGAGAGCACTAATTAAAACTCGCATAAACCCTCAGTTATCCAGCTCACTCCAGACCCAACGTTTCACATAATCTCGGTAGCTTAGCATAATCCTAAGAACTTTATCTGATACATTAGGATTCGAATAATCGACAACAGGCAATAGCGTTCGACCAGTCCCGCGCTGCTGGTCCAGTATGACTTCAAGTGCTTGACGAATCCGATCACCATTAAGACCAGTCATAATCACCGCACCTTCATCCATTCCCTCGGGTCGTTCATGAGCTTCACGAATATTAAGTGCGGGGAAATTTAAAATTGAAGATTCTTCAGTAATAGTCCCACTATCTGACAACACCGCAAACGAATGCATTTGCAAATGCAAGTAGTCAAATAAGCCGAAGGGTTTATTGAGAATAATACGAGGATTTAGAACGCCATTCAGGGTCTCAAGTCTTCTACGTGTACGCGGATGAACAGAGAAGATCACATCTTTGCCGTAGTCTTTAATCAATCCATCAAGGACGTTCATGAGTTTTTTAAGATTGTCAGAGGTATCTACGTTCTCTTCACGATGACAGCTTACAACAAAGTAGCTACCCGCTTTGAGATTCATCCGCTTAAGCACTTCTGATTGATCCACGTTGGGCCGATAATGAGTTAAAACCTCATACATTGGACTTCCGGTTTTGATGACCCGCTCTGGCGGGAAACCTTCTCTCAAAAGATAGCGGCGTGCATGCTCACTATACGTCAAATTGATGTCACTGATGTGATCAATTATTTTACGGTTGATTTCTTCCGGGACACGCATATCAAAGCACCGATTTCCGGCTTCCATATGGAACACGGGAACACGACGGCGCTTGGCAGAAAGTGCCGCAAGACAACTATTTGTGTCACCAAGTACCAGTAAGGCATCAGGAAGCTCTGTTTCTAAAACTGGATCAACACTTGTGATAACTTTTCCCATTGTTTCAGCAGGAGTTTTACCCGCAGCATTTAAAAAATGCCGTGGTTTACTAATTCCCAATTCTTTGAAGAAAATCTCATTAAGTTCAAAATCGGAATTTTGTCCAGTATGCACCAAAACGTGATCTGTATATTGATCTAACTTCATCAAAACACGCGATAAACGAATGATTTCAGGTCGTGTTCCAACGACCGTCATAACTTTGAATTTTTTCATGCTTCTAGTTTCACTTTCTCAGGATACGTATCTGGATTAGCAGGATCAAAAATCTCATCTGACCAAAATAATGTATATAAATCGGTAGCGCCAATATTTGTAATGCAATGTGTATGCATCGTCGGCATATCAATTAAAGTAGGCTGTTCTCCAGAAACTTTAAACTCATAGATTTCTGACGAAAATAATCGGCGAATCTGAATTAAAGCCTCTCCACCGATCACTGCAAAACGCTCTAATTTTCGGCGGTGATAGTGATTGCCACGCGTGATGCCAGGTTTAGTGGTTGAAAAGAAAGCTTGTCCGCCATTATCCGATTTAACAATTTCACTTAAAGACCCGCGAGGATCCGTATGTAATTTTGTCGAGTAACAAGGGGAATGCGCAAAAGAAAACGATCTATAAGTGTTAAACAAATCCCGTATAAATGGGTCTGTAATAATTGGAACAATACCCGCGCTCGCATAACGAGCATGAAAACCCTTAATTATCTCAAGGAGAGTCGAAACTTTTAAATGAGTTCCATCAGGCTTTAACTCTCCAGTTTTACCTGTCTCAATGACATTCCAAATTAACTCGCAAACACGTTGGACATGCAAAAAAGTAATTTCTGCATCCTGTAAAATCTTTGTAGAATCTCCAACTACTATTTGATGGCAAAATGTCGCAACTACCGAATTATAAAAAGGTTTCCCCCCCTCTCCGAAAAGATTGGGAAGTATAAGATTCGTAAAACACGCATCATTTCGGGACGCCCAATCTGAGAGCATTTTGCCAGCTTCGCGTTTTGATCGACCATATGCAGATTCATTGCCAATCTGAATAGAAGAAGCATAAATAATGTGTGGTTTACGCCCAGTCAATTCAAGCGCTTTCACTAATTTTTTTGCAATATCAATATTAGTACTAGCCACAACTTGCTCATCCCCGCGGGCCATACCAGCACAATGCACTATAACATCTGCATTGTTCGCGAAGTTTAAATAACCCTCGTCTGTTGAGAACTCCAGCCTATCCGCCAACTGCGGCGACAAAATCCCCTTCGCATGAAGGAAACATCTGAAGTGCCAGCCCAAAAAACCATGGGATCCCGTGATGCCAATTTTACTCATTTGAATTCCTATTTGTACCTGATAAGCAGGTTTAAATTACCACAAGATCTGGTGATGATCTGCTTAAGATATCGTATCGACCGCTGTTTTTTAACATTAATCTTAGCTATCTGGTCCGGCTTTGTTAGCTTTGGATTTGGTGGTTTAGACAGTAAATTGAAGAAATCTGGCAAAAATGTTCCTCTTACGAGCAGATTGCTCTTGCGCATTAAGATCAAACAACAGACCATTTTTGCATAGAATCGTCTACCAATTTTGATAGACTTACGAAATATCAATTAAATTCGCACCAAATACTAAGTGACCGCTTATTGGAGAATCAACCCGTGCCGACTAAAAACCAGAGTTCAGTTAAGAACCAAGAAGATGAGTTTACGGATATTTTTGATGTTTTGTCGACAATTTGGCAGGCTCGCGTTGGGATATGTATTGGAATCGGTGTCGGACTCCTCTTTGCCTATTTTGCAGCTTGCAGAATTAGTCCAAATATATATTTAACAGCAGTTCCTGTAAAACTTCACTCTTCAACAAACAGTGACTTATTTTCACTTGTTTCGAAATTCAATCAAGCCTTACAAAGAGCAAACGTCGCAAATGCAATTTCGTCGGTGCCAAACTCAGGCCTACGGCCCCAAGATGTTCCCAAAAGGGTGAAGCTCCAGATGGCTACTGCAACAGACGTATTCTTAGAGTGGTCGTCCAAGGACTCAGATAACACGGGTAATATTGCTCGCTCGATAGCAAATACTGCGGCATATGCGATGCGTATCGAAGGGGAAAAGATTCAGGCATTTGCAAATGCGGCTGCAAACGCAAATATTGCGACGGCGTCGACTCGAATTCGACGTTCAGATTTAGAAATTCAATACTCTTATATCGTTGCTGCTGAATTGAAAGAATTAAGCCCACTTAAGGTCAAATTATTTGCTCTAGAAGCAAAAATTTCAAAACAAAAGGAACCTTCACTTACCCACCAACTAAATATTAACACGAAGCCTATAGATGAGGGGGTCCTGCGTATTCTAGGCTATTCGCAAAATAGGCTAACAAAAAACGATCAATCAAGAGCCCTTGAGGAATACATCGAACTCAATTCAGAAATTCAGACAGTTCAAGCAAAATACGAGCAACCTAAAAAAATCCTGATGGAAAATCTTAAAGAACTTTCTTCCGATCTTATCGAGAAGATTATTGGACCGAGGTCGCTACTTCCAATTATTGAGATCAATGATATTGCCTATGCAGCAAGCATTTCGACAAAAAGCCACGAACAATATAAAACCAGTAGCAAACTCACCGCCTATGTTCTAGGAAGTTTAGCAGGTGCCTTTCTTGGGTTTTTTATTCAGTTGTTAAGAAAGTTTATTAAAAGCAATAAAAGTGAACTTTTATCCATATTTATCGATCGATAATATGTTACGGGTCTCAATTAGGGATGACCCGAACATTGCTTAGGCATTGAAATTCGTCTGCATCCCCACAAGAGAGTGGTCTTATCGCACTAAAAATTTTCTAAAAAATTGAACTTTATTTAATTCCCACCCGCGCAGAGCGCGGGCCGTTTCCCATGTAACTTTAAGTACTTCCAAACCTGCACTTTTCTAGAGCCTCACTTCGTGCTTTATTTTCGCCGCCGGGTAAAAAGGTCGAATGTTTTATGGACAGCCCGCGCCTGATGAGGGCCGGGCTAGTTCGGTAAACGCTGGGTGACGACTACCTTGCGTCGTTCAGAAGACCATAGTATCTCGAAGCCCCAATTTGCAAAATTACCAAGAGCCTTGGACACGGCGTTCAGGGCATGAGTTTGTTGAGGATTATTGAACGACGTAAGTTATTGATGACTGGCAAAAGGCAAGAGCGTCTCCAAATCGATGCCGGGGACGGTGATATTGGCTAAGACGCGGCAAAAATAATCGTAAGGATTGAGGCCATTCACTTGAGCCGTCACAAGCAGACTGTAAATGTTTGCACTTGCTGTGGCGCCTTCTGGAGTGTCACTGAAGAGCCAGTTTCTTCTGCCAACGGTAAACGGCCGGATTCTGTTCTCGGTGAAATTATTATGAATTGGTATGCGGCCATCTTCGAGAAAACGCGTGAGCTTCTGCCATTGATTGTGGAGATATGTCAAAGCTCTACCTGTTTCGGATTTTTTTGGGAAGTTCACGATCTCGGCATCAAGTAAGCTGCGTAATTCTTCGAGCAGGGGTTTTGATTCGTTTTGTCTCTTTGCGAGTCGTGCTTCATCAGTAAGATCTTTGACGTCGCGCTCAATTTTAAACAACTGATCGATAAGTGCAACACCGCGGCCAGCGACGCTGCCCTCGCGACGCGAAGGTTTTAACTGCTTCTGTGCATCAATGAAATATCTGCGAGCATGGCTCCAACACCCAGCATGAACAATGCCGGGACGGCCAAGGCATAGACTGCCGTATACTTCCAGGCCATCTGTCAAAAGAATGCCATGAAAGTCGCCCACAAGTCCTGCGAGGACATCTTTTGAGCGCGACGGATTATAATGAAATGTAACAATCGACTGGCCCGGTGGACCTTCGCGTGTTTTGACGATCATGTAACTTTTACTAGTCGCGGGACGATTCTTTTCTTTTAGGACTTGGACATACGTCTCATCCATTTGCATGATAGGACTAAAAGAAAATTTCGAATCTAAAAGCTTGAGCAGTGGTACTAGTGCATCGCTGATATTGATGAGCCAGCGCGCCATCTTGTCTCTGCCGATGTCGACGCGGTGTCTGGCGAAGATCTGCTCTTGACGGTAAAGAGGTAGACCATCGACGTACTTCGATACAGCAATCTGAGCAATGCTATCCGAAGTAACAGAGCATTTAGGAATTGGATGAGCAGGCATGGGCTCTGTTTTCATCCGCTCGCAGCTTGGACAGCTGTATACTGGACGGATATAACGGTGGACCGTGCAAACAGCG
>CAZUYQ010000025.1:38034-46872 GCA_964624705.1 uncultured Polynucleobacter sp. | reverse complement strand
AGTCCTGTCGCCACCAAAACATTAGTTAAATCTCCGCTTGGTATGCTATCCCGAGATGGCAATCACCCACTAATGATTGAAGGCAAAACTTACTTCCGTTTTATTGGTAATGCAAATTTTGAATGGCCACTCCTATTAACCTCTGAAAGTGGTCAAAGCACCAGTATACGTTTGAATACGATTGAGAGCCCTAGTGGTCCACAGTATCAAATAGACGGATTACCTATCGTCTGTGAGTGAATAAAAGATTATGTCCCATCTCTTTTTAATATTTTCGACTATCTGTTCCAAATTTAGGAACAATATTTCGCGCAATTTTGATCTTTTCTGAATCACTGAATCAAATATGATATGCTGAATCCTAGTGCTAAATACCTAGGGAGACCATCCATGTTGATTTCGACACGAATCACAGCTGTAATATGCATGGTTATTACTATTGTTGCCTGCAAGAATGCGTCAAAAAATTTGGAGGCAAAATCAAGTGCCGCAAAATTTGGTGGAAGTTGCTTAGAAAGTTCCTCTGGATCTGTTGCTCAAAACCCTGATCGTTGCGATGAATATTACGGTGATACAAAGGCGATTTCACCATTTCAGCAAGCATGTCAACTCCCACTTGGAACCTGGCAGACCAGCAGATGTCCTACCTTAGGAATGTCTTTTGGATGTGAATCAATTGCTGGCAACGGAGTCACGGCGATAAAGTGGTTTTACAATATGACCGTAGAGCAATCTCTTTGTGGTTCAGCTAAATTCAAGACACCGGACGCGAGCGGATCTGGGCCCACCGGTGGGCAGAATCAGGTGGAAAACCAACCTTCTACTGGCATTAAGCCTTCCCGACAAAAGTACGCTTTGACGGAAATCACAGCGAGCAATAAATATGCTGGATCGTGCTATTCGGAAAGCGCTTCGACAAAAAGCTGCCGTGATTTTTTTAATGTATCTACCACTGCCTATAATCCTAGTTCTGAGTGCAAGGCTCCCGACCAGTGGATCCAAACGCCATGTAGTCAGAAACTTAGCGCAGCTTTTGGATGCAGTCTCGGTGGCATAGATAATCACACTTATTTTTATGTTCGATGGGATTCAAATACGTCTCAGTTTCAACCGCAGCCATGTGAAAATTACGGTGAGTCCACCATTTCTAGGTGATGCCAGTGCAATCCGAAGGCTATCGCGGGGAAAATTTAAAAGGATAGGTAACTTCGACGGATTTGGTGGTGTATCTTGTTGAATTTTCAATTGGGTCGCCGTTTGTCTAGGTTGGGCGGTTGGATAAACCTATTATATCTCACATCAACATCTTCACAGCCACTAGCACCAAAAAAATCGCAAAACAGCGCCTTAGTGTATCTTGATTCATATCTATTGCGAGCTGACTTCCTAAAACAGCCCCAATTGCAATTCCAAGTCCAATCAAAAGGCCGCCATTAATATGATCGCCCGTAATTTTTTGCGCGCGCCAATAATTCCAGACTGCAAATGCACCGACCGGCAGTAATAATGCGACGAGACTGGTGCCGCTAGCGGCAATCTGCGTATAACCAAAACCAAATACCAAAATGGGAACAATAATGATGCCGCCGCCGATTCCAAATAGCCCGGACGCTACACCTGCAGCTATTCCAGTGCAAACAAACCAAAACCATTGAGGAATTAAATTCATCTAAACAACCTTTATTGAGGAAGAACAGTTACGGGGTCAATCTTTTTATAATTCGTAATCCACCAGTCACGTAGCCCTTTTTCACAAGGCAAAATGGGATGGTCAACACTGTAGATGCCAATGGAGCCATCCGGACACGACCGAATACCCTGCAGCTTGATGGGCGTAAAGTTTGGCAATTCAAGCGGCAAATCATCGAATGATAAAAGTGAAAATCCTTCGCTATCTAGAAATACTTTCTCAGCGAGCTTATCATCGCTAGACCCGCGTGTGTATTCTGATGGCCGAGTAATACCTGGCCACTGTACGGTCAGAAATTCGGGGGTACGTGCTGCGAGACCTGATTTTAGTTGGTAAGAATCGACAGCAAGTTTTTTATCGGTAATGGTCTCACGAACTAACTTAGCAAGTTGATCATAACCAGCTGTTTCGACAACAAGACGATTGTCGCGAGCATTTGGTAAGATCTCGGGATGTGTTCCGAGAAAAAGTAAAAATAAAGCAATCATGGCGTGAGTCATACAGATGCTGCGAATCACTCTAGGTGTCGGCAAGTAATTACTGATGAGCAACATCGCGCCTGCAGTCATATGCATGGCAGGCCAGTTTGCTTCTATTTTTGTAAAAGGGCTTAGCAGTCCAAAAAGTACAAGAGGTATCCAGAATGCGGCGTGGATCATATGCCATTCATTGCTGCTATTTACAGATCGCGATGGTTCAGCGCGGTTTTTAAGGTGCGTTTTCCTGCGAAAGACTTGTGCTAACCACCAGAGTGCATATACGCCCCAGAGTCCTGCCACTCCGCCAATAAAATCTCCGGTATACTGCCAAGCTTGCTCCCATTTAGATTTCGCAGGTTTTGATTTCTTCTTGGTTTCGGCAAATCCAGCAACTCCCGACATCCGTTCCTGGAGTTCTTGATATAAAATCTTTGTCGGAGCAGCTGGCCCTCCTTCATAGGCTTTGGGGAGCGTACTCTGAACAGTTAACTCTTGGCGGATAGACAGACCGTGGCCGAATTGAAATTTAAAAGTAATCCAGTCGTGTTGTGCATTCCAAGCAAGGTGAGGTGCAATGGTTAATAAGGCCACTATTCCACCGAGATAAGGCCAAGGTGTCCGGAGGCCGCGGTTCTTATCTCTTATAAGTCCGTATAAGAAAACAGGGCCAATCAACACCATGGTATATTTTGAAAGAATACCAAATCCTGTAGCAAGACCTGCGGTTAACCATCGTCTTGGTGTTACCTTTATTGCGACAATCGATTCATGGAGAGCAATAGTCCACCACATCATTAAGGCGCTGTCAGGAGTGTATAAAAAAGAATTCGCAATGGCGCCGATCGTCGATTGAGCTAAAATTGCGGCCGACCAGATATAGCGAGGATTTGTAAAAAGCAATCGTGCGATACGCACGTTCACAAAAAAAGTGACAAGGCTAGCAGCGATAACCCCTACTCGCGCGGCGAGAATATGATTCCAGTAACGAGTGCCCCCCCCCTGCCACGACACAAATGGTGGATGATCGAAAAACCCCCATTCCGGCCACGTAGTGCGTCTAGCCCAAGTCATGTAATAGGCTTCATCTGTCATCAAAGGGAAATAAAAATTTAGAAGGAAAACCGCCAAGAAAAGCATGGCAAGTGATGGAAACCAGTTGTCATGGGAAAATAATTTTCGGAAATATAAAGATATTTTCATAAAAACAAAATCATCCTAAGAATTTACTTCGTTGATAGCTTTGCGAATGCGAGACTTAAGCTGAGTTTGCCGATTGATACTAATGTTGTTACGAATAGCATGAGCTAAGGCTTTTTTTGCGCCAATAAATATTGCGAGCTTCTTGGCGCGTGTGAGAGCGGTGTAGACGAGGTTACGTTGGAGCATGACATAATGGCCCATGCTCATCGGCAGGAGAACCACCGGAAACTCGCTGCCCTGACTCTTGTGAATTGTAATGGTATAGGCCAAGCGTAAATCGTCAGCTTGCTCACTATCATAGGTGACAATCCGATCATCGCTGAACTGAACAATCATATGTCCGCCGTCGACATTGGTTGATTGAACAAAGCCAATATCACCGTTAAAAACTTGCAGATCGTAATTATTGGATGTTTGGATGACTTTGTCGCCAGTGCGCATAACCGGTCTGCCGTGACGTGACTTGATCTCGCCCTCTTTTAGATGCTGCTTCGGATCAGGATTTAAAAGGGCCTGTAGATCTTCGTTAAGTGTTTGTGTACCCAAATCGCCACGATTCATCGGCGTTAGAATCTGAACATCTCGCTTGGGATCAAAATTATATTTATTTGGCAAGATATCGAGGAGCAACTTGTGAAGTACTTCGCGAATATCTTCGGTTGATTCGACCTCAATAAACTGGCAGTCGGTCGGTACATCCGTTGGAAACTCGGGAGTTTGGCCAGCATTAATTGTATGGGCGTGGCGAATAATCGAACTGGTTGCGGCTTGACGGAAAATTTCCTTAAGAATCACATATGGGATTCTCTCTGATTGGATAAGATCGCGCAAAACGTTGCCGGCACCTACTGAGGGTAACTGATCGATGTCACCAATAAATACGAGCTGCGCATGTTCTGGGACCGCTTCACAGAGCGCTTCCGCGAGCTTGACATCAAGCATCGAGGCTTCGTCGCAAATAATGACGTCTGCCGCCAACGGATTCATCGAGTTTCGTCCAAATGCAGCCTCGGCCGGCTGCCACTCAAGCAGACGGTGAATCGTTTTAGCTTTCTCTGCAGAGACTTCACTAAGTCTCTGAGCAGCCCTACCTGTTGGAGCCGCAAGTAGGACTGTTTTTCCCATCGCTTTAAATAATCGAATAATTGCGTTGGCGGTGGTTGTTTTTCCTACGCCAGGCCCGCCGGTTAAAATAAAGACACGGTTTGAGACTGCATCTCGTACCGCTTTAGCTTGATGGTCGGAAAGTGGGGCGTGGGTGACTTGATTGTAACGAGTGATCCAGCCCTCAATACGTTCGTGATCGACACTCAGAGGTCGAGCCATCTGTCTTGCAATAATATCGGCAATTCCATACTCGGCGGCTAAAAGTTCCGGGCGCCAATGGGTTAGCATCGTCTCTTCATCGACCATATTTGATTCGCTGATAAGTGAGCCAGCTTGATTCAGCAGCTCAAGCTGTTTGGGTACGACGGTATCAATTTTATGATGCGGTAAATCTAATGTACCTGAGAGCGAATCGATGAGTTGTGCCGTTGTGCAGTAACAGTGCCCGCGTTCTTCGGCTTGCTGAATTTGATAGACGATACCAGCTCTAATGCGTTCTGGCGAATCGGCCGCAATCCCAATACTACGTGCAATCGTGTCGGCTTTAATAAAACCGATGCCATGCAAGTCAACCGACAACTGATAGGGATTGCCTGAAATCACTTCAATGGCATTCTCACCGTAGAGTCTTAAAATTCGCTGCGCATAGTTGGCAGAAATACCATGATTGATTAAAAACATCATGACGTCGGCAATGGATTTTTGCGATTTCCAGCTCTCGATAATTTCTTTTGCTTTCTTTTTGCCAAGTCTTGGGACCTGTAAAAGACAACCAGGATTTTCATCAAGAGTCTTAAATGTATCAACACCAAAGTGCTCGACAATTTTTTCGGCGGTGCGATCACCGATGCCTTTAATAAGACCGGACGAGAGATAACGCAAGATTCCTGCGCGCGTGGTGGGTCGGGTTGGTACACCACGTTCGGCTTTAAACTGCTTACCGAATGTGGCGTGATTGGTCCACTGACCCACTAACTGAAGATGCTCGCCTTCTTGAACAGGTGGCAGGCTTCCAGTCACGGTCACGATATCATGCGATTCGACGTCACGTACTTTTAGTACGGTCCAACCATTCTCTTCGTTGCGATAGGTAACGCGATCTACTTCAGCATGAAACTGCTGATGGCGCTCGTCACCTGCGACCGGAGGTTCGTGGCTATGTTCCGCGAATTGATTTTGAGCTCTTGAATTTATATTCGTTTGCATAAGTCTCAGAGCTTACCCTATGAGATCAGGTTGTGAAAGAGGACAGTCTATGACTCCCCTCTAGTGATTTTAGATAGTTATAATACTAATAAAATTAAATTGTTAAGGTTATTTGAGACTTGACCGAGAAGATTGCTGGTAACCAGGTATCGACCTTGCGGTTCAGGGCCGAACGATTCAACGGACATCTCATATCGGAGGAGTCACAAAATGCAGTTCCAGTTTTCTTTTAAACACATGGAAACATCACAGGCGCTTACTACTTACACAGAATCAAAGCTTCGTACGGAAATTGAAAAATTTGCCAGTAAGCCGGTTGATTGTCATATAAGCTTTGGTGTAGATCGTCATAATCATACTGCACACTGCCTTTTTAATGGCGGGGATGGTTTTACATTTCAAGTGGAACATACCTGTAATGACATGTACGGTTCAGTCGATCACATGGTTGATAAACTAGAAGTTCAGTTGCGTCGTCATAAAGAAAAGCTAAAAAGTCATAAGGGAAAGCGTTCCGGCAAAAGAGATGTTGCTTCGTTATCTTCAAACGACTACGAAAATGCTGAGATTGATGCTTCTGATATCTTAAAATTTGAACCAGCACGTCGCCGCGCTGCGGGTTGATTTCCTAAAAACGAATTTACCACATAACCCATTGATATCATTTGTAAAATAAATGATATCAAGGGTTTGCTAATTTTTATGGCCAGAATTCCGATAAGAGACGAATGAGACAGCCTTTTTTTACATGTATGGCGTTGCTGATAATAATATCCACTGCATCGTGCGGTAAGGTGGCCTTATCACTTTTCCAATCTAATACTGCCGGTTTAAAAGAAGATCCTAATAGTCCGCTGATTGATATTGAGCAACGTTGTGGTGCATCAAAAAATGATTTATTAGATCCAAACTTTATTATCCTTTCAGCAGGTTTTAAGAGTTTACCGATCAACTCAAGCGGAGAGAAGGACGGGATTTCCTATACAGTCCAACTCCGTGCAACAACACAGATTGATAGCCGTAGCAAATTGAATCAAGTTGATACGACAGTGGTTGTCGAGAGTTTGACGGGCAAGGATTCAAAAGGAGTAGTTTTATCTGCAGCTGCTGCTGACAAAGTTGTGAGACCCGACGCAGAAAATAATGCCAAAGATAGTTCTGGATCTGTTTATGGCTCGTCGACGACGGGCGCAACTATTCTGCGATTAGCGAGAGAAGACAATAGCCCTTACAAAGATATGTTATGTGCGGTTGGTTTTGTCGATAGCCAGCGTGATGGACGTGGCGGTACAACAGGTGAAATTCGTTTTGAGCAGCCTCTTCCCCTTTCACTAAACCCTCGCGCTGCGTCGACAACTTACGATTTGGAGTTAGGTACTAGTCGCACCTTTCAGGCCAATGCAAGAATTGTCACATCAAAGACGGGTTGGATTCAAAATACGACATCAGTTCCAGTGCAGGTGACTTGGAATAAAGTTTCAACCGATATCAAACAATCATCCCAGGTAACAGGTCAGGATTTGCCAACAATCAAAGCAGATGTGGCCTATGAAGTCACCGTAACAGCGACAGGAACTCAACCTTATATGATCGGATTGTCGCGTCGCCGTGTTTACTATGTGGATACATCGACACATCAGTTCACAGCTATTGTCGATGATTCCGGACGAGTGCAAAACGGCACAACTGATAAAGTTTTGGCTCCGACGGTTTTGTTACCGCAATAAATCTGCCCAGCATTTTTTGCCTACTCTCATCATCCACAGAAGTAGTTAATACCAGTGTAAAATAAGACTGGGTTCTTTTTAAAAAAATTATGGGTAAATTTATTAGAGTGACAGACCTGCAAAGAAAAATTGTAGTGACTGGGATCATACTCATTGCAGTATGGATTCCTAGTAAGTCTGCGTCTGCTCAGGCTTATCTATTTCCCGGAGTTCAGGCGACAACTGAGGCAGGTTTGAGTCAAACGAATACTCGGGGCGCCACCGCTGTTTTGACTAATCCGGCAAATATCGGTGTTACACCGTTACCAAGAACTAAGAACACCCAGAAGAGCAAGACGCTCACAAATGGTATCGAAGCTTATGCTGATATATCGCTTTTGACCTTAACCTATAGCTATACTCGTCCAGGGGCTGATCCCACTTCACTAAGTGTATTTGCGCCACCCATTACTCTTGGAGCTAGTTGGCGACCAATTCCTCAATTTGCGATCGGATTGGAAATTATTCCGAGACCTGCTTTGAGTGCGCAGGTTTTTAATAATCTTCCATTAGAACAAGAAGGAAATGTTTTGATAGTTAATGGTGCTTCGAGGCAATCATCTTTCGTTACGGGGGTGGGTGCAAGTATTAAAGGGTCAAAATTTGTCTCGTTTGGTTTATCGATCATTGAAACGGCGGAGGATAATTCGTTTTCGGCGAGCGATGTAGCCTCATCCTTAGATATTCCTCTGGTGCAGATGAGCTACAAGGGCTCTTTTATTCAGGAGATTCTAGGAGCTAGAATTACTCCCAATAATGAAAGTTTAATAGGTCTTAGTTATAGGACCTCCGTTGTAAAAAAATATACCGGTTCGTTGTCACTCGCAGGAGCGCCAAGCGAAGCATCGCTAAAAGAAGGCTATTTGCCGTCTGTGATTGCTGTTGGTGGTGAGTATAAGCTTGGTGCACCTTTAATATTTGGCGAGATCAGACATGAATCCTGGAGTGCAGGAGCGGGAAATTTTAAGTCAGGGCTACCAAGCGCTCCCGAATCCACGGCACTCCAAGATACAAATATTTTTATCGTTGGTGGACGATACCGATGGCGCGGTGGTCATGCAGCGAGCCTAGCGTTTGGCAGATATCCATCGAATGTTCAGTATGGCTCGGCTCTTGATAGCGACGGCAAACCGCCTGCAGATGCTACCGGTGGGATAGAGTTTGGCGACTTTGATGCACTAGATCGCATGGTTTTAGCGGGAGGATATAAATATGTGCTGCCAAAAGGTTATGTACAGGGAGGTTTGAATATTCAACAAGGATCCAAATCGGTACCGGCTGGATACCGTAATGTTGGTGAATTTAAAATGAGTGCGTTTACATTTACTGGCGGCGGAGCTATTAATTTTTAATTTTCTGAATTAGTTGCTATCTGCGGATCAACACAGTT
>CAZUYQ010000025.1:34748-38016 GCA_964624705.1 uncultured Polynucleobacter sp. | reverse complement strand
ATTGGGGATCAACATTCCCAGTGTCATCGATAATCACTTCAATAGTATGAGTGCTGGTATTAATAAAGAACTTCTGACTTCTTGAGAGTCCGACTTTATAGGATCCGCCTGGAAAATCGGCTCGTATTTCAAAAGCAACATCAGAGGCTATACTTTGTCCATTGACTTGAGCGGTTGGTGGAATTGGTGCAATCGTGATCGTTCCTGTCTGACTGCCTTTAGTCCAATCTTTTTTTGCCTCGATCACATTAGCTGTCACATGAAAAATACGCGGAGTAGCAAGTTCTTTATCGAAGGTTGCTCGCGGTGCATTGGGGTTGATGTTGTTCACTAGTGCAGGTGTAAACTCGACCTGTCCGTTTTCCTTTTCTTCACCGGTGTTATCAGTTACTGATGTGGTAGCGGCGACTCCACAAAATAGGCCGTTATATTCGGTATTGGTACCTGATACAAGGTTCAACCAATCGCCGTTTACCATTCGTTTTGCGGTAATAGTTCCCGATTTTCCTTCGGCAGTTTTCTTCGCTTTGCTTTTCGCGATAGCTAAAGGAAGCCCAAGCGGGTTGCTTGTCACCTGAACATCACTCACCTGTACTTGGATATCTCTTATAGTTTGATCGGACTGTCCTTGAATGCTTAGTTGAGCAGCGGTTGTCACTCTATACCCAATACCGAGAGATGCACCTTCTACAACAATAGGTAAGCTCGCTAATGTTTGTTGAAATACTTGTTGTCCAGGATTGGACGTAGCGCCGGGTTGTAAACCACAGGTTTGCTGGAGATCAACGGTTTCTTGCCTTGCGGCACTTTCCTGATTTGCACCTTTTTTTTCGGAGCGACCAAAATCAAGGCCCTTTTCATCTGCAGAACAACCTATAAGACCCATGCTGCAGATGCTGACGCAACCAGCGAGAATCAATATTTTGTTGTTTAGAAAGCGGACCATAAATACCTCAAATTAAGACACGATCTATACTTAGGTCTTATCGGTATTTATTGCAGAAACTTAAGGTTTTTCAAAAGAGAGGTCATTATGTATTTGATATCATCAGGTTAACAATGGAGTGTTTTGCAATATTAGGCCAGCTGGCCAACCTGGTGATATAATTTTTATAAAGTTGTTGTAAATTTCTCAATATTTTTGCGAAAGCAAAGCACCCAGGGAGGGGTTATGAGACGTGGCACTAAGGGGCTAATCATTGCTGGGCTATTATCAAGTTCAGCTATGGCAGGAACATTTAACTTAGATAAAGAACATGTGCCTGGTGAACTTATCGTCAAGTTTCGTGACGGTCAGAAATCAGTTTCATCCACTAAAGCCCTCGCGGCTTTAGGTGCAGAAATTAAAACAACATTTAAATCCAATGGCGCCTTGGTGATAACGTTTGGCAAGCGCGTGGACGGCGACTCTCTCGTTAATCGCGCTCGTCAATTAAATGCGCGCGATGATGTTGAGTATGTAGAAGCGAACACGATTCTGCACGCGACTCGCGCTCCTAACGATCCCTCTTTTTCAAAACAATATGGTATGCATAATACAGGTGAAGGTGGTGGTGTCGTCGGTGCTGATATTCATGCAACCGAGGCCTGGGATGTCAGTACTGGAAGCAAGAATGTTCTAGTCGGTATTATTGATACAGGTGTGGATTACACTCATCCAGATATCGCTGCCAACTACTGGACAAACCCTGGTGAAAGCGGGCTCGATGCAGCCGGCAAAGACAAACGCACCAACGGTATCGACGACGACGGCAATGGTTACATTGACGACTTCCGCGGATGGGATTTTGCCAATAATGATAATGATCCAATCGATGATCAAAATCACGGAACTCACTGTGCTGGAGTGATCGGTGCAAAAGGTGACGATGGTGTTGGTGTTACCGGTGTCAACTGGAACGTCTCTCTCGTTGGTATCAAGTTCTTGTCCGATACTGGTAGTGGCACACTTGAAAACGCTCTTAAATCGATAGAGTATTCCACGGCATTAGGAGTAACACTTACTAGCAATAGCTGGGGTGGTGGAGGTTTTAGTCAGACGATGTTCGATGCAATTAAAGCTGCAAACGAAAAAGGTATTCTGTTTATTGCGGCTGCTGGTAATGACGGTGATAACAATGATAAGACACCTTTCTACCCTGCAGGTTATGTTAGCGATAATATTATTTCTGTTGCAGCTTCAGATTCAAAAGATGTCAAAGCGTCATTTTCGAACTATGGCAAGACAACAGTTGATGTCGCAGCGCCTGGAGTCGATATTTACTCGACCATTAAGGGCAATGAGTACAAAAAAATGAGCGGTACATCAATGGCCGCTCCACATGTAGCCGGTTTGGCTGCGTTGGTAAAATCTGTTTTCCCAAATGCAAATGCTAGTCAGATTAAGAGTCGTATCGTCAACGGCTCTGATCCCATCAAAGGTTGGGAAAATTTCAATAAGAGCGGTGGACGTGTCAATGCAGCAAGTGCTTTGGAAATTGATAATATTGCTCCGGGATCTGTCAATGGATTCGAAGTCGCCGGATCTGCGCCACTGAATGTCAAATTACGTTGGTTGCCAGCCGGCGATGATGGAAACGCAGGTGTAGCAAAAAATTATCTCATTCGCACTAGTGCAAAACCAATTCTAACGACTGCCGACTGGGATGCAGCCGCACCAGTCGACGCACCGATCTCGAAGAATGAAAATGAAGTCACTGCCGATTTAGATTTCAATGCGTTTAATCAGTCCGGCTACGTTGCCGTTCGTGCGGTCGACAATGTTGGTAACCGCGGTGAAATCAGTTCTTCGGTTGCGTTCGAAACCAAGAAGGTCGAAAGATTCTTCGATCGCTCGGCAACAAGTCTTGAAGGGTTTACTGCAGACGAGCCATGGGGAATCGAAGTAGTCGATGGTAGTCCAGTATTCAGTGATAGTCCTGGCGTCAAATATAAAGAGAAACAAAATGTCTCTCTTACGACTGATTCGATCAGTATCGCGGCCGATGATGTGACTCTCATGTTAGAGGTAAAATATGATATTGAATCCACGTACGATAATTTATGGATTGAAGTTTCAACAGATAATGCTGTGACTTGGAAATCCCCAACTAAGCTTACAGGAACTAGTACGGGCTTTGTTCAAAAGATGATTTCGTTAAAAGAATTTTTAAAAGATGCATCAAGTGTTCGTATCCGCTTCCGCTTTGAAACTGATAGCATCGTCAATAAAGAAGGCGTGATGATTCGCAACATTGGACTTGTCGCACCTAAGCAGTAATTTTCGAAG
>CAZUYQ010000025.1:26929-34738 GCA_964624705.1 uncultured Polynucleobacter sp. | reverse complement strand
GAAGCCCCATACATGCATGTGTATGGGGCTTCTTGTAAAAACCATGTCATGTCAGCTACGGACTAGCTAGATTCTCGTTCCAAGTGATACGACCACCAAACTGTTCGCCAGCAATGATATCAAGATCACCGTCACCATCAAGATCCGCAGCGATAACCGAGTGGGCACCGGTACTTTCCTTGGATACTGGATGCGGCGTGAACGTGCGGTTGCCGTTGTTCTCGTACCAATTAAGTGTATCATCTCCGCGTGAGGCGGATAAAACATCCAAATCCCCATCGCCGTCCATATCAGCTGCAAAGACCGCGATAGCGTTCACTGATTCGCGACTTATAAATTGTTTTACAAAGTTACCCTTCCCGTCGTTTTCATACCAGGCGATTGCGTTGTCATAAAAAGAAGCTGACAAGAGGTCTTGATCGCCATCGCCATCTAAATCTGCAGCAAAGACATTTCGCGCACCCTTAGCTGTAGGAGTGACAATACGCTTAGAAAAATTTTGGCTGCCGTTGTTGCGGTAAAGAGCGATCATGTTATCGTCAAAGGAAGCAGAGACGATATCTAGATTATTATCGCCGTCAACATCGGTTCCAATAACTGAAGCAGCGAGTTTGGCATCATTTGCAATCATATGTTTCGTAAAGACTTGGTGGCCGCTGTTCTCATACCACGCAATCATATTGTCTTTCTTTGAGGATGATATAACGTCGGTATCGCCGTCATGATCTAAGTCTGCAAGCGAGAATGCGATGGTAGTTAAAGCTGTTGTAGTGATGACGTGTTGGCGAAAACCTTGACGACCATCGTTCTCGAACCAAGCGATAGTATCGCTACCGGCGGAACAGGCAACGACATCAATATCACCATCAAGATCCACATCGTCGGCGATCACAAAACTCGCCTTTTTAAAACTTGAAGTAATGATGTGTTGCGTAAATGATTGCTTGCCATTGTTCTCATACCAGGCGACGGTATTGTCGTCGAACGACGCCGTCAAAAGATCCATATTGCCATCTTTATTGACATCGGCAGCTGCGACCGTATAGACATTTTTTGCCGTACCGATGACTTTTAGAGCACCAAATTTACCAGCGGATTTAAGTGGCGGTAACAAGGTGAACTCATGAGGTTGAAACTCAGCTGTCGCACCACCAGCTGCTTTCATACGAAATAACGCTTTTTTAATCCCCGAAGTTGCCCAGGCTGGTACGCTCAGAATAAATGTGTCGCCACTGTTTTTCATTGGTGTGAGTACCACGTGTTCGCCAAGGCCATCAAAGCTCCCGTCGCCATTCCAATCGATCTTACTATCGATGGATGTTCCAGTCGGAAGTTCTGTAATGGTGATCATCTTCAACTCTCCGACATGCATGTCGGATGGAAAGATCATGCGACCCAGATCCTGGCTTGAGTTTCTGTAGAGAGATGACTCCATGTTACTAGCAGTGCTACTCCTGCAAGCAAATGTAAAAACCACGCTAAATAATAATGGAGCATAAATAGATAATGTCATCGGGGGCTTTCCAGTCACTTGTTGTTTTGATTAAAAACTTCAACCAACACTTTCGGATAGTAAAGCGGATATCACCACTGAGTCGAAAAGCGATCCTACTGTTTTTTGATTTCTGCTTCCATGTAAATGAATAGGTTAATATAAAATTTCATTATAAAAACGAGCTATTCTATAAGCTTCGTGTTGGCCAAGCGGCCATTTTCATGTATCCTCACCGACCTGAAAACACTACTGGTATTGGCAGACGCGGAGGTATTTTTTGTCGAGAGCCTTTCAACTATTAATTGGTTTTTTAGCCGGAGCAATACTTGGGCTTACGGCTTGGGCGGGTTTTCATGATGCACCCTGGCTTGCACCTATAGTCGCAGACGTGATGCAGCCCATTGGTCAAATTTTTCTGCGGATGATTTTCTCTGCAGTTGTTCCACTGGTTTTTTCATCGCTCGTTATTGGTGTCTTTGAAATGGGGAATTTTAAAGCACTCGGACGCATATCTATAAAGACATTTATATACACAGTCGGTGCAAGCAGTCTGTCGGTGCTTGTCGGTATCGGCTTAGTAACCTGGCTGAAACCAGGAGCAAATTTTGATCCTTCGCTGCTTGCAAATGCAAAGCTAAGCGGTCTTTCTTCAGCAGTCGTCGAAAATGCTAACAACTCAAAAGGTATGATTCAGATTCTTGTGGAGTTGATTCCCAAGAACCCCCTGGATACCGCGACACGTGCAATGGATGGCGAAATGTTGTCGCTGATGGTCTTTGCACTTATTTTTGGTTCGGCTCTTCTCTCCGTAAAAGGTGGTAGAACAGGCGATCCCTTAGTGAGGATGATCGAAGGACTTAGAGACGTTTCGATGAAAATTGTCGATTTCGCAATGGCATTTGCACCTATTGGAATTTTTGCACTGACGTTCTCACTGTGCTCGGTTTTTGGTTGGGATTTATTAATTGGTTTATCCAAATATGTTGGTGTTGTTCTTCTTGGTCTCGTTATTCAGCAATTTGTTGTTTACGGAATTTTACTGGCAATTTTCGCTCGAAAATCTATCTGGACATTTATGCGCGAGACCCGCGAGGTCACGCTCACGGCTTTTTCTACTGCATCTTCGAATGCGACCTTGCCGGTTAGCCTGCGAGTTGCAGAACATTCGCTTCGTTTAAATAAACGTGTCAGTAGTTTTGTATTGACCGTCGGTGCTACTGCGAATCAAAACGGTACCGCGCTTTTTGAAGGCGTGACCGTATTGTTCCTGGCTCAAGTGTTTGGCGTTTCCTTAACCTTTACTCAGCAACTTACGGTCATGGCAATGTCGGTTATTGCCGGCATCGGTACTGCCGGAGTGCCAGGCGGTAGCCTACCGTTAATTGTAATTGTTCTTCAATCGGTCGGGATTCCACCTGAAGGAATAGGCCTTGTTCTTGGTGTCGATCGTTTCTTAGATATGTGTCGCACAGTGCTCAATGTTTCAGGTGATCTTGTTGCCGCGACCATTGTAAGTGCTACGGAACAAGATACTGTAATGTAGGAGATATTTAGCGGGGGTCATTTGCTGGTTCTAGCATATCAAAGCGTCTGCCGATTTCTGGCCAGATTTGCAGTAAGGATATCAAGATGCCAGCAAAGATAGGGCCGACGAACACGCCTAAAATTCCGAACAACTTAATACCACCGAAGATGGCTACTAGACTTACGAGTGGATGCATATCACTTCGGCCTTTCAGCACGACGGGGCGCACGAAGTTATCGGCAATTCCAGTAATTAAGCCCGCCGTCAGCATCAGGGCCATCTTTAAATAGGCATCTTGGATAAAAAGATAAATGATTCCACAGATCCAAACAGGTGTACTTCCAACAATTGGAATCCAAGCGAAAACAAACGTGGCACCTGCCGCGAGAAATGCCCCTGGAACACCGAGTGCCCAGAATGCGATAAACATAAGTAGTGCTTGAACGAGAGCTGCCGCGAGAGTTGACCAAACCACAGAAATAGACGTGTCCTTGAACGAAGAAGAAAGAACATCCTTCACCTCTCGGTCCATCGGCACTCGCTCGCTTAACCACGTAAGGAATGCTTTACCGTCGAGAAGTAGAAAAAAGCAGGTGATAAGAGCTAAGAAAACTTGAAGGACAATTTCTGGTAGCGCACCCGCTGCGGAAAAAATATCTCCGGTTAAGGCTTTGCCAGCGTTTTGTATTGTATTGCGAATTTGCCCTTCTAGAGCAGCCGTTCCGCCGAATAAACTATCTACGGGACCAATTTTCCCAGCGGCTTGAACGAGCACATCGATAGTGAGAACGTCTTTTTCACTCAACCATTGTCCAAATACTGCTGCTTGCTTAATGGATACGGACAAAAACGCAGAGACAGGGCCAATAAGTAGCAAGAGAATTCCGAAAACTACTATGAGGGCTGAAAGATTTGATCCAAGCCCTTTTTTCCTAAGATAAGCATAGGGTGGGCGCGCAAAGACTGTGAGCATAGCTCCCATTAAAATAGCTAAGACATAGGGGATGACTAGGGCGAGGTTGAGGGCTAAAAAGATCGCTAAAACCAATAGAAAAATAAATAAGCCGCTGCGACGTTTTTGCTCAGGAGAATTAATGTTTTGTGCCATGGAGATTATGTATGCTTTCTTTTACAGAAGGTAAAATGTTCATACATACATTGCCTAAGTTCAATCTTCATGTCCATTGAAGCATGCTTCAACTTCATCTTTAGTAAAATATTTTACGTGGCAAATAATACACTCATACTTAGACCCCACACGTTCAAAGCGTTTGGTAAGATCTCTTGGTATTTTTCTCTTTTTCGCTACTGAACCCTCTGCCGATGGGTCGGTCTCAGTTGCTTGTTGGGGTGGTGGTGCGGTAACGATAGGGACTGAGGGTGCTTCTATTGGCGCAGCCTGTGCCACTTCGACCTTTTCAGGAATAACTTGCAGCGGAGGTGCATCTGCGATCTTAAGCGCGGGTTTAACCTTTTTAGGTCTGCGTATTGATTCGAGACGCTCATCGTGACCTGCGGTTACAATATCGCCTTCATAGTCAGTAATTTCCATCATCGCAGAGCAATCACTTGCGCACTGCGCCGCAAGATGTGATTCGCTATAAGACCTCTGGCAATAGATACATGCGAATTCAGTAGAGTGTAAGCGTCGAAAAGGCAAATAAGGAACGCAACTCTTGACCTCTTTCCAGCACATATCTAAGCATTGGTTCGCGTCATATGCTTCTTTGTGATGGCTGCGACAGATACCGCAGATATATGTCGATCCCATACGTACGACACGCCTTACTAACATCGATCCGCTTCGTATAAGCATCGAGCCACGTATTTGAAAAGGTCGAAAACTAGTATTTGCCATAATTCCTCAGGCATAGAGAAATGTAATTAAAACCAAGTTGAAGGCATTTTCGGTAAAAAAGGCCAATACTTTAGGCGAGATAAGATTCTATGTTATTTTAATTAAAGTTTATGACCCCAAAAGCCGATACGGGGCACATAACATTGAGGTACTGACACTGATTTGCCAGTGCGGTGACTTAATGCGGGACGGTAACGTCGGGGCGAAACTATTTGGAGGAAATTTATGAAGATTACTATGATTTCAGTTATGGCTCTTGTTAGCGCTGGCGTTTTAAGCTGTACACCAAAGAAAACAGCGGATGGCACGTCGAACTCAGGTTTATCGTCTGTCACGATTAACCAACCAAAACTTAAAGAAGCAATGAGAGCAACCCTTTCAGAAGCAGATAAAACAAAAGTATATTCTTCGTTAGTTTATCAAATCTCAATTAAAGCAGCAAAAGTCGATAACAAAGATGATTGCGATGCTGGAGTGACTGCCACAGCTTTTGATTCTGATATCCTTGCCCTTGATAAAGGTGCTGGCGATACAGTGAAAGTTAAAAAAGGCTGTAACTATATCGTATCTATGAAATACGGTGTTAAAGCTGATGATGGTAAATCAGTTAAAACAATCTACTTGCAATCTGATGATAATAAAAATCCTTCTAAATTATCCAAAGAAGAATTGGCAAAAGCGAAACCAACTGCAGTTGTGACCTTATTCGTGACCTCTGATGGTAAACCTTACTGGGATATCAACGAGCTCAGCACCCCAAGTGATTCCGATGTTCAGGTTGACCCAACATTATCGAGCAAAATGACCTTAAAAGCCGATAAAGTTTTGGCGTCAGTTTCAGATCAGGCAAATGGTAAAATGATTGGATCCATGGATTTGACTCCAGTCCAGGCACCAATTAAAGATGCTTACTGCGGTGTGGTAATTCGTGCAGAATTTCCAACAGATCCAGCAGTCAGTGCTCCGCACTATGAAGATCTATATGTCCTAGCTGATGTGACTAAGTCGGTGGTTAAGTTTGCCGCTGGTTCAGTAGCGACCGTGAGTATCAGCAGTCTTGCGAAAACCTTAACTTTACCAAACGTTTTAAATGCCTTGAAAGCTCAGACTGCTTATGCGGTTTGTGCTGACACCGCTGACGGAGCCGTTTCTAAGCTTAAAGTCTGCTTCGACACCGGTAGTTCTGGTGAAGTTGCATCACTTTGCGAAAAAGAAAATGTTATCGTAATCAAATAAGTTAGTTTTTTTCTTAAAAATACAAACCCCCGTCAGTAGTAAAAAACTGACGGGGGTTTGCAGTCTTCCTCGCAAATCGGAGATTACATGCTAAAGTTCTGGTCCACTATTTCTGGTCCACTATTTCTGGACCAGAAATAGTGGACCTTAGAGCTTGCTGTTATTATTGGGAAAATGGCATTATCCCCGGGTCAGAGGCTTGTACTTAATACGGTGTGGTTGATCCGCTGCCATGCCAAGACGACGTTTGCGATCAACTTCGTAGTCTTGATAGTTACCCTCAAACCAAACAACCTGCGAATCACCTTCAAAAGCTAGAATATGGGTCGCGATGCGGTCGAGGAACCATCTATCATGGGAAATAACACAGACGCAGCCCGAGAAGTTCAGGATCGCATCTTCCAACGCTCGCAATGTATCAACATCTAGGTCATTGGTAGGTTCATCGAGCAGAAGTAGGTTGCCACCGCGTTTAATACATTTTGCAAGGTTCAGGCGGTTACGCTCACCACCAGATAAATGACCGACTTTCTTTTGTTGGTCGCTCCCTTTAAAACCAAAGCTTGCGACATAAGCGCGGCTTGGAATTTTTTGACGACCCCACTCAAACATTTCTTCGCCCTGCGATAAATCGTCATAAACGGATTTGTCGCCGTCAAGGGTTTCACGCGACTGATCGACATATGCAATTTTAACAGTTTCGCCAATGCGCATATCACCGCTATCTGGTTTTTCAACGCCAGCGATCATTTTGAAGAGTGTCGATTTACCGGCGCCGTTCGGGCCAATGATCCCGACGATTGCACCTTTCGGGAAATTAAAGCTGACATTTTCAAATAGAAGTTTATCGCCAAAAGCCTTGCGGATATTTTTTGCTTCTACAACCAAATCACCCAAACGTGGTGCTGGTGGCATTTTGATTTCGTTGATGGTTTCGTAAGATTCTGCTTCTTGCTCGGCCATTTGCTCATATGCTTGGAGGCGCGCCTTACTCTTAGCTTGGCGTGCTTTCGCAGATTGACGGACCCATTCTAATTCTTTGGCAAGAGCTTTACGCCGTGCACTTTCTTGTTTTTCTTCGACAGCGAGGCGTTTTTGCTTTTGATCAAGCCATGAACTGTAGTTGCCTTCCCATGGAATGCCGGCGCCGCGGTCAAGTTCAAGAATCCAGCCCGCTACGTTATCCAAGAAATAGCGATCATGCGTTACGGCTACGACGGTTCCAGGATAATCATGGAGGTAGCGCTCTAACCAAGCAACACTTTCTGCGTCCAGATGGTTCGTAGGTTCGTCGAGGATTAGCATATCTGGTTTTTCAAGCAGTAAACGGCACAACGCGACGCGGCGTTTTTCACCGCCGGACAAAACCTTAACATCCGCCTCGCCATCTGGGAGACGGAGTGCGTCCATCGCGATCTCCAAATGACGGTCGAGTTCCCATAAATTTTTGGCGTCGATCTCGTTCTGCACTCGTCCCTGCTCATCAATGACTTTATTCATTTCATCGTCGCTGAGCGGCTCACACATCTTCATGGAGAGTTCTTCAAATTTAGCCAACAAGGCTTTTTGGTCTGCGACGGCAAGTTCAACATTACCCAGTACTGTTTTGGTAGAATCAAGTTCAGGCTCTTGAGCTAAATAGCCGACCTTAAGATTTGGTGCAGGGAATGCCTCGCCTTGGAAGTTTTTTTCGAC
>CAZUYQ010000025.1:24963-26919 GCA_964624705.1 uncultured Polynucleobacter sp. | reverse complement strand
CATTGGCCAGCAGCACGTCGCGCGCCAGAGTCGATTTACCGGAGCCGTTAAGGCCAAGGACGCCAATTTTTGCACCAGGTAGAAACGATAAATAAATACCTTTGAGCACTTCTTTGTTCGGTGGAAAGATCTTTCTCAGGTTGACCATGGAATAAACATACTGAGTCATGCAGTCGGTCCTCTCATCTAAACTATGTCAAAAAATAAAAAATAAATTTTAGACTGGTACTGAATTAACTACCAAGCCATGCGTGTAAAGAAGTTATCACCGAATAGCCTCTGAGTCTGCCTTTATCGATCATTTCTTTAGGTTCTGGACTGGCGTTCGGGGTCTCATCGCGGCGAACTGTTCGCGTGCGGTAGGTTGCATACACGGGCAATCCTGCTGCAAGACGAAGGGAGTAACCCTCTATGCGCGTGGCGAGCAGCTCGGGGGTATTGCCAGTAAATCGAGGTGACTGAACGAAGGTCCATTCGATACCTGGATTGAGGCAAATGGCGGTCATATTAATTTGATAGCTCTGTTCTTGAAAATTCAAATAAGGATTCGAAGGTTCTTTGTGGTTAGGTCCAACTGAGCGTCCCACCATATCGATGTAACTTAAAGATAAAACGCCTGCCCAATTGGAAGATCCAGAACGAAGTGTCGAATCGCTTAAGCTGAACATCGTCTCGAATGTCGCTCCCGTACCGCTAAAATCCGCACTAAAGGATGAATCACGAATGGCTTCCCAAGGACCGGCATGGATATCAACAAGACCTTGAATTAGCCAGCGATCATTTAAAAATTGAGCGAGGCCAAAACCAAGCTGTCCTGCCCGTCCGACAATATCGTTACCTCGGTCGCCGTGGAGTCTAAATTGCTGGACTCCAGCGTTAAATGCCCAAAAGTGATTTGCGGGAGGACCTTGAGTGATCGACTGATCGACAACTGCGGACGCAGGTCTAGCCTGAATCAGGACGATAACTGCAATTATTTTAAGAAGGAGTATCCAATTCACTAGTGCGTCGTCCTTTAATGAGACGAATAATTAAAATCGACATTTCGAACATCATATAACAAGGTATCGCCATTCCCATCATAGAAATCGGATCGGGTGGAGTAATAACAGCAGAAATAATCAAAATGATAACAAAAGTGATGCGACGCTGGGATGCGAGTGCCTCGGCAGTGACCAGATTGAGCATGGCAAGGAGCACCAAAATAACGGGTGTTTCAAAGACCAGGCCAAATCCTAAAATCATCACCGTGAGCAGAGAAATATAGTCAGTGATGGTGATAATAGGGGTTCCAACTTCTAAACCGACTCCAATAAGATAGTGAAGTGCAAGTGGGAGCATAAAATAATAGCAAAACGAGACTCCAGCCAAGAAGCAGGCGATCGTCGCAAAAATAAATGGCATGACGTATTTTCGTTCAGTCGGGTAAAGAGCGGGTTCGAGAAATTTCCAAAACTGATAAAGCCATGCTGGTGCACCGAGGACCACAGAGACTAGGAAGGCCACTTTAATATTCACCATAAAAACATCCATAGGTCCGGTGAAATGCAAAGCCGCTGTACCTTCTGGGAGGACGGCCACTAAAGGCGCCTTTAGAAAATTAATAATACGATTGGAAAATGCCAAGGCGATAATAAAGCAGACGAGGATCGTGATACCCGCTTTGACAAGGCGACCTCGCAATTCATCGAGGTGACCCCAAAGGCTCATAATTTTACCGTTTTGAACGAGCTTCTCGCCGCGTTGATTTATGCGTTGCGATTCTTCAGACATATATAAAAATCTTTCGTATGAGGTTTCATGAAATTAATGAGCATCAAGCCAGCTATGACCTTTTCCTGCTTCGACTTTTAACGGCACTGAAAGCTGCATAGCGTTTTCCATGGTCTCTACTACCATAGCGATAAGTTCGTCCGCGGCACTGCTATGACACTCGAAAACAAGTTCATCATGTAC
>CAZUYQ010000025.1:7403-24953 GCA_964624705.1 uncultured Polynucleobacter sp. | reverse complement strand
CATCAAAAGTATTGGCATCAATTTTCTTTTGAAGATTAATCATTGCGATTTTTATGAGGTCGGCAGCACTTCCTTGAATAGGACTGTTAACCGCCATGTTTTCGCCGTTCACCATCACGCTGCGGTCGCGAGAATAAAGTTCTGGAATAGGGCGTCTACGTCCAGTCATTGTGAGACTATAGCCTTTATCTCTTGCTGACGCTTTCGATTGCTCAATGTAGGCACGGATTCTGGGGAAACCTGCGAAATATTTCTCAATGAAGCTTTTTGCTTCACTCATAGAAACACCGGTATCGCGAGCTAACCGCATTGGACCCATTCCATATATAATTCCAAAGTTGATGGCCTTGGCATTAGAACGGAGTCCAGGTGTCACTTCATGGGCCGGTACGCCAAAGATTTTCATGGCCGTTGCCGTGTGAATATCGGTGCCAGAAAGGAAGGCTTCTTTAAGCCCCTCATCATCAGCGATATGAGCTAGTAACCGCAGTTCGATCTGCGAGTAATCTGCAGAAACAATCACACGGTCAGGCCCAGAAGCACAGAAGGCACGGCGAATCTCCCGACCTTCCGGGGTGCGAATCGGAATATTTTGCAAATTCGGGTCGGAACTACTAAGGCGACCCGTTGTGGTGCCAGTTTGGTGAAAGCTAGTGTGAATGCGATTTGTCTTAGGATGCAATAGTTGCGGCAAGGTATCGACGTAGGTATTTTTTAGTTTATTCACCATCCGATATTCAAGAATAGCCTTTGGCAATGGATGCTCTTCCATGGCTTCCAGCACCGTAACATCTGTTGAAAAACCTGTTTTCGTTTTTTTGATGCGCTTTAAGCCAAGTGTTTCATGAATTTTTAGTTTCTCGAACAGAATAACCTGAAGCTGTTTCGGACTGTTGATATTGAAAGCTTCGCCCGCTTCTTTGTGAATGACGGCTTCGAGTTCGCGAGACCTTGCGTCTAACTTTGTCGAAATATCACCGAGGGCGTCGGAATCGATATAGATACCGGCTTGTTCCATGCGACTAATAATCGGAGCTAAGGGTACCTCAATATCCTTATAAACAGGATCAAGGTCCATCGAGGTTAAAAGTGGGGCGTAGAAATTATGAAGTCGTAAAACAATATCGGCGTCTTCACAGGCATAGGTCGCGAGGAGGTCCAAGGGAACATCGCTCATCGCAGTTAGATATTTAGCACCCATCAGGGCTGAAGTAGGAATCTTTTTAAATTTCAGATGTTCCAGTGCGCATGCATCAAGGCCATGTTCGCGAGCGATGGGATTATGAACATAGTTCGCAAGCATCGTATCGCCATAGGGGCCTTGAATAGGAATGTTCGCATTGGCAAACATTTGCAAATCAAACTTAAGATTATGCGCAATTTTTATTTTTTGTGGATCTTGGAAAACTGGACCGACGGCTTCAAGAACATTTGCGGGAGTTAACCAACCAGTGAGATGTTTTTGAATCAAAGGAATATACCAGCCAGTGCCTTCTTTTGTACTTGCGCTGATACCGATAGGTGTGTCGACAATCCGATCAAGACCAGTTGTTTCCGTATCGAATGAAAAAATCGCTGCAGCGGTTAGCTCCTGAACACATTTCATCAAAAGCTCAGGAGTATTTGCAACCCGATAATCGATTCCGTATTTTTCGAAACTTGCCGACTGTCTAGGGTCCTGCATAATGGGTGCCGAGGTTTTGATGAGAAGATCGTTTGCTTCTGCAGGATCAGCTTTTGCAATAGATTTAGTCCTTGCTGAAGCAGGAGGATCTTTAAAGACCGATGATGCAAGATCAGTCGGCCGATCTAGGACGGCTTTTACTTTCGTAATAAGGTTGCGAAACTCGAGATTTGTGAAGAGATCGAGCAGGCGAGTGTTCGCGGTCGCCTCCTTCGGTTTTATTTGCATCTCTTCAAGTGAAACTTCTAGCGGGATGTCTTTTTTAATGGTTACTAGTTTTCGCGAAAGATAAACTTTTTCTTTATCCTGTATAAGAGCGTTCTTCAGACGCAGGTTTGCGACAGAGTCGATGTTTGCATAGATGCCATCGAGAGAACCATACTCTGTAATCAGCTTTGCGGCACCTTTATCGCCAATACCGTGAATGCCCGGCACATTATCGGAGGTATCACCAATGATCGCGAGCATGTCGATGACTTGATCCGGGCGGCAACCAAATTTTTCAAATACGGCATTATCTGAAATAATCTGCGGCGATTCACTTTTTTTGGGTGCGTAGATCGAAACATTCGGATTTACAAGTTGCATAAAGTCTTTATCGCCAGAGACGATATAGCAATGGGTTTCTGAATTTGCGAACTTGGTGACAAGCGAGCCAATGAGATCGTCTGCTTCCATGCCTGGTTGTCTTAAAACTGGAATGCCCATAGCTGCAAACAATTCAAAAAAATAGGGGAGCTGCTTAGCCAGATCCTCGGGCATCTCCTTGCGATTGGCTTTATAAGCGGCATACATCTCGTGACGAAATGTTTTTTCTTTGGAGTCCGTAGCAACAACTAGATAGTCAGGCTTCTCGTCTTCAATTAGCTTTAGCATAAACTGAGCAGAGCCATAGACCGCGGAAGTTGGTTGACCGGCTGCCGTGGCAAGTTGCCGTTGGTTAAAAGCATGAAAATTGCGAAATGCCATCGCCATTGCATCGATAATAAAAAACTTGTGGATTGTCATAGCTTTTAAGCTTTTTCCTAGTCTGAAAAGAATTGGTAACAGGGCGGAAAACATAGCAAATTGCAGGAGAGACGTCTACAGGTCCGTCATTCTGAGGCGAAGCCGAGGAATCTCGGTTATAATTCAGGTTCTTCGGCCTAAAGACCTCTGGATGACATAGATTTGATGGAGCCGCATTCTTTTTAAGATGGTCTAACATGTATTGATAAAACGAGGCATTTTATTAAATGAGTATACAAGCTGAAAATTCGTTAAAGACTGAACTTCGCCAGGGATTAGGGCTTAAAGACGCGATAGCACTGGTCGTCGGTACAGTCATAGGCACTGGCGTTTTTTTAAAAGCGGCAGTCATGTCTCAGCAAACCGGAACTGTTGCCGGCGTTTTTCTCGCCTGGCTTGTTGCTGCGGGCCTTTCGATTTTAGGGGCACTTTGTTACGCCGAGCTTGGCAGTAGGTTTCCTCATGCAGGTGGTGAGTATGTCTTTCTTCGCGAAGGTTGGTCGCCCTTAGTTTCTTTTTTATATGGTTGGACACGATTTTGGATTGGATCACCTTCAGCGATCTCGGCCTATGCAGTTGGCACAGCGACATTTGCATCCGGATTCGTCGATGTTGATAGCTTAGGTGGTCGGAATTTTTTGGCAGTCGTGATCGTTTGGTTTTTTACCTGTCTCAATTGTATGAAGGTAAGTTTTGGCGGCAGTGTTCAAATCGCTTTGACTATTCTTAAAGTATCGATGATTGCTCTACTTGCGGCAGGTGCAATTTTCCTCTCAAAGAACGGTTCATGGTCCCATCTTCATGGCGGCGGCCACGTGTTTGATATTTCTACTATCGTAACGTCTTCATTTGGTGCAGCCGTGTTAGCGGCTCTTTGGGCGTTTGATGGTTGGAATAATATGCCGATGGCCGCAGGCGAGATTCGTAACGGTCAGAAGAATGTTCCTCGCGCTTTAATCATGGGTATGGGCATTGTCATGCTCATGTACGTACTTGCCAATTTAGCTTGGTTCTATGCGTTGCCACTCTCTGAAATTCTTACGAGCAATAGTAATCAGTATCCCGACGCCATGCCGGTCGCCACGAAGGCTGCGTCTACATTCTTGGGAAGTCAGGGAGTCGTGATTGTCTCGGTGGCATTTGTTTTCTCCGCAATTGGCGCTATGAATGGCAGTATTCTCACAAGTGCACGAGTTCCATTTGCCATGGCTCAAGATGGTTTGTTTCCGAAATGGTTTGCAAAGGTGAATCCTAAAACTCATGTACCTGTCCGCGCATTGCTTACCCAAGCGTTAACCGCAACGATCTTGGCAGCAACGGGGACATTTGATCAATTGACCGATTACGTTGTTTTCTCTTCGTGGATTTGGTACGCGATGGCGGCACTAGCCATATTCAAATTTCGCAAGTCTTCGCAGTCATTTGAAGGTTACAAAATCAAATGGTATCCCTTAGTACCTCTCGCCTTTTTTATAAGTGCTGTGTGGCTTATGTTCCAAGCAATCGACAGTAATCCCATGGCATGTGGTATTGGTGCAGCTATGATCTTCGCAGGGGTTCCAGTATTTTTTCTAAATCGAACAGTACCGAACACTAATCCATCCATTCATCACTGACTCGCTTGCGATTGCAAAACCTATTCGGCTAAGATTTTGGGGCACCCATTCTTAGCTGAGTTTTTTTGATGTTGTCGCAGGTGTATCTGCATCCGTTTTTTCGATATTTAGAGTTAAAGATTTGTTCTTAACCCAGTGGTGAAAGGATTCTCCATGAAATTATCGTCGATCGGTTTAATTGCATTAAGCTTTGTGAGTGTTGTGTCTTGTTCTAATGACCACCCGGTTGCAGAGAATAGCAGCCTAAACTCGGTTGCTAATCCTGGCGACCCAGGTTCACCGAATGTGCTTTACTGGCAGGATAAAACGGATTCATTTAAGGCGGCTTGCACCGCTGATAAACCGACAACTCGTGAAAACTGTGCGATAGGGATTATTAAGACTCCTTCGGCAGACATTACTAAACGTGCGACCGAGGCGGGCCAAAAAACTTTAGATGCATCCGTTGCTGCCGTTGCGGCTGAAATCAAAACTCTTAAAGATGCTGATCCAAGTGTTCAATCACTAGCAAATCAAGTGGCTATTTTAACAAATCAAAAAAACGCATTGGATGCAGGCATTGCAGCTGAAACCAAGCAAATAGCGGCTTATGCAGCTTCAAAGGCCCAATTGGATGCTCAGATTGCAGCTGATGACGCACAGCTTGCTGCTATTGCGAAAGAGTTAGTGGCGACACCTAACGATCCAGACCTATTGGCTTTACAGGCAAAAGTTCAAAGTGAGCGTAATACTTTCGCGGCGAATAGCGCAGTCGTAGCTACACGTATTGCTTCGGCTCAGCAGCATCTTGCTTGGCAGCAAGCAACTCTTGCAGCGGTGACTGCAAATCTAAAAGCGCGCCAAGACGAACTCAAAAAGACTTACGATGAGTTGATGGTTACGTCTGCTAAACTCGATCAACTCAAAGCAGCTCAGGCATTCGCTCAAGCTAGTCTTAATGGCATTCCTTCGGTTATGAAGTTTATTGCCAACGCTGATGTTACCTACCGCGGTAATCTGTGGGCAGCACCGCTACAAGATTCTTTGCGTCTTATCGATAGCGCTTTTTCTGGGACGACTCTTCTAAACGCAGGACGTTATAAAGTTGAGAGCGGCTCAAGTTCTCTATGCCCGCAAAAAGTTGTGCCTACAAGCCAAGGCAATGTAGTGAAATTGAATATTACATACCTGTCGCCTTGCAGCGGCACTACCAACACTTATACCTGCGACAAAAATGTCTGTAGGTATAGCAGTGTCACTGTAACTGTCATGGATTCTACGCATTACAATTACAGAGATGGCAGCTACAACGCAGTGTTTAAATTTGATAGTGCTCGGATGGATGTGGACTTTGAAGTCGGCGGCCCTGAGCGTTCAAAATAAGGTTTTAAACCATTTAGATAGGAAGGGAAAAGTACATGCGGTTGTCGGTTTCGTGTCTATTTTTAAGTATGATAGGACTTGCTGGCTGTCAAACAGCTCAACAAGCAAAAGAAATTAAGCTCTTGGGTTTTACCGAAGACGCGAGTAAGGGCACAAGTACTGGACCCATTGAAGGTGCTGACTGTGTATTCCAAGTTTTTGGCTACTGGCTCGGCGGACAACCAACACTTAGTAAAGCCGTTATGAATGCGCGTAGTGGGAAATCAACGTCCATCACAGATTCATTCGGCAGCGCCGATATGGGAACCGGTGGAGTTCGTTACTTCAACAATATGACAGTTTCAAACGACGGTTTTAACGCGGTCGTCGTTGGTAACCAGTGCATTTAGGTCTCGGCAGAGGGGTACAAATAATGAAAATTTTTACAGCGATGATTCTTGTTACAAGCTTTACCAGTTGCGTTTCAAAAGTGATGGTACTTCAGACTCCGGTTATCTCGATGACCAAGCCAAATGCAGGATCTGTAAAGACATTAACTGACGGAAAACCTATCGAAGAGAAATGGTGTAGTAGCGAAGAACCTGTTCATCCGAACAGTGACGGTTCAAAGCATTACGGCATGATTGATCAAGTAGTTTGGCGTGCTCACAACACGACCAAGTCCGACTACTTTACCGACAATCGGTTCTATCAGCAGGGCGAGTGCATGTGGATGAGCGCAAACACTGCAAAATAGTCTGAGTTTCTTGAATTTAAGAGAAAGTCTCATGTCAAAACCCCCGACTAGTATTTCTAGGCGGGGGTTGTTTTTTCTCGTCATTCTGACAACCGTTATCTTGAGACCCAAATGGCTGAAGGATCAAGGTTTAAAGGTCGCCATCGATTTCATCTCAATTTTATTGAGCCCTGGTAACCCAGACACCGCAACCGTTGTACGCGTAGGTGTTAATTCAACACCACCAAAGAATTCATTCCAGATGGCATTCATGGTGGCAAACTGCTCATCCATATTTGTCAGAAAAACCTGTACATCGACTAAATTTGCTCGCGTAAGGCCATTAGTCTTTAAGACGTCTTCAATATTACGCAAAACACCACGAACCTGCGCCGCAAAGTCGATATGAGTCGGCTTATTATTCGCATCAAAGGTCACACCCGCCCAGATATTGGTATGCGGATCACGACATCCTTGGCCGGCAATAAACAGGATATCGCCGACCCTGCGGCAGTGAGAATAGGTAGCGAGCGGTTTGGTTAAAATGACTTCGGACATTTAGGACGCCTCCATAAAATATTTCTTTTGCCTTACATTATGACGCATACGCAAAAATGGCACGGTAAAACAGCAGTTGAAAATGACGAGATTGTAAAAATTGCACTTGTCGATCAAAGAGTTACCTGACATCTTGATCAACTCGCCCAAGGTGTTTGGGTAATTTGCACTATTTTTGCACACGAGGATAGCTATGGCTCTAAAGCAGCTAACAGACGAACAAATTAGGACGATGACCCTTACTGAAAAAGATCAGTGGTGGCTTGATCACGTCTATAAAGGCGATATGCCTCAGCTAACACTGAGAAGCGCTCTTACCGGAATGATTATCGGTGGCGTTCTCAGTGTCACCAATTTGTACGTAGGTATCAAAACAGGCTGGACACTAGGGATCGGTATCACGTCGGTTGTTCTTTCTTTCGCGTTCTTTAAATTAATGTCGCGTTTTGGCGTGGGTAAAGAGATTACCATTCTTGAAAATAATGCCATGCAGTCGATTGCTACCTCTGCTGGTTATATGACGGCGCCACTTGTCTCCTCTATGAGTGCGTATATGGTGGTCACCAATGCGATGATTCCGCAAACGCAGGTCATTGTATGGATTTCATTATTAAGTTTACTCGGTGTATTCTACGCATTTCCCCTTAAAAAACGTTATATCAATGAAGAACAAATGCCGTTTCCGGAAGGTCGCGCAGCCGGTGTCGTTATGGACAATCTTCATGTCGATGATGGCGGCAAAGATGGAATGCTCAAGGCGAAGATCCTAGTATTTGGCGGTGCGCTGGCTGCGCTTATTGAACTTATGCGCAGTGAAAAAGTCATGGAACACTTGAAAGCTAAAGCACTGATGCTTCCCGAGTACTGGGATGACCTCATCTATAATGTTGTTACACCGAAAATAATGGGCACTTCGCTAAAAGATTTATCGGTTCGCTTTGATAGTTCGATCGTTATGGTTGCAACTGGTGGTTTAATGGGTATTAAGGTCGGCGCTTCGTTACTGATCGGTGCTATTTTTAATTACTGCATTCTTGTTCCGTGGGCGTTGTCTGAAGGATTAATTGCTGCGGCAAAGTGGAAAGAAATTAATCTTTGGCTGCTATGGGGCGGTGTTGCGATGATGACGACTTCGTCGCTCTATTCTTTCTTTGCAAAGCCAGACATTATTATTAGAGCGTTTCAGCGTAAGAAACACGATGCAGCACCAGACATCTTGAAAGATATTGAATTGCCGCTCTGGGTGTCGTTTGTTGGTATTCCTGTTACGGGACTATTTATAATGGTTTTAGGCCATATGTGGTTCAATATTGATTGGTGGGTTAGCGCCATTGCAATCCCACTTGTGTTCGTCTTTACACTTATCGCGGTCACATCTACTGGCCTCACCTCTATCACTCCTGGTGGTGCTCTTGGTAAACTCACGCAGCTAACGTTTGCGGTCATTAAACCTGGCGATATCGGCACAAATGTCATGACCGCTGGTATTAATGGTGAAGTTGCGCTGAATGCTTCTAACCTTCTTATGGACATCAAACCGGGTTATATGCTGGGAGGAAAACCCCGCCAGCAAGCAGTAGGCCATTGTCTTGGAATTATCGCAGGAGCTCTTGTCGCGACCCCAGTCTTCTTCTTACTTCTACAAGGTGACGTCAGTCGTATTACGTCTGAATCGTTGCCGATGCCCGGCGCACAAATTTGGATTGCTGTCGCACAAGTACTTTCAAAAGGACTGGCTGTCCTTGCCCCATCGACCAAAATTGCTGTGATTATCGGTGCGTTGGTCGGAATTTTTATCGAGTTTATGAATAGACGGACTCATGGGAAATTTCCTATTTCGGCCATGGGATTAGGCCTGTCTTTTGTACTCCGCTTTTCTGATTGTTGGGCAATGGCCCTTGGTTCATTGATTTTTTGGGGTCTTGGAAAAACTCTAAAAAACAAGGAGAGCGCAGGCTTCAAGGTTTTTGTCGATAATCAGGAAACTGCGTGTGCTGGGGTCATCGCCGGTGGTTCAATCATGGGCATTATTCTGATTATTATGGAAACGTTAGTTTTAGGCTGATAAAAAAACGGCGATTTGATTAATTTATAAACAGAGCTCTGTAAATCTTTGCAGAGCTCGTTTTGCAATCATTGTTTTTTTCCTTTACGATGGTACGGTATGTTTTGACTGCGTTTAATTGTTAAACCCTTGTTCTGATAAGAGGTTGCGATCATGAGTGAGACGGCAGAGCTGATTATTGAAGGAAAATCCTACAAATTCCCCACGACCGTTGGCACAGAAAAAGAAAAAGCCATCGACATCTCGAAGCTAAGGCAAGAGACTAACTACATCACTATTGATTCCGGTTATGGCAATACTGGTGCTTGTAAATCGGCAATTACGTTTATTGACGGTGATCTTGGCATCCTACGTTACCGCGGTATTCCGATCGAAGAACTCGCTGATAAAAGCGATTTCGTTGAGACATCCTACTTATTGATTTACGGCAGGTTACCAAATCGTACCGAGCGTGAAGAATTCCGCAATCTGCTAAGTCGCCATGCGATGTTGCACGAGGGAATGATTAAATTCTTTGACGGTTACCCAACCTCTGCTCACCCGATGGCGATTCTTTCTTCGATGGTGTGTTCGCTTTCAAGTTATTATCCAGATTTTCTAGATCCAAATAATAAAGAGCATGTGAACCACTTGGTTCCTCGCCTTCTATCAAAAATGCGCACAATTGCGGCCTACTCCTATAAAAAGAGTGCAGGCCAACCTGTCATTTATCCGCGCAACGAACTCGACTATTGCAGTAACTTTTTGCGCATGATGTTTGGTACTCCTGCTGAAGAATATCAAATGGATCCAGACTATGTAAAAGCTCTGAACGTATTGTTGATCCTTCACGCCGACCACGAACAAAACTGCTCGACCTCGACAGTGCGCCTTGTGGGCTCTTCTGATGCAAACTTATTTGCATCCATTGCTGCTGGCATTTGCGCTCTTTGGGGACCGAAACACGGTGGTGCAAACCAAGAAGTAGTAGAGATGTTAGAGTTGATCCACCGTGAGAAAATTCCGGTCAAGGAAGTTGTGAGGCGTGCAAAAGATAAAAATAGCGGCTTCCGCTTGATGGGCTTTGGTCACCGTGTCTACAAAAACTTCGATCCACGTGCGAAAGTCATCAAAGTTTACTGCGATAAGCTTCTCGCTAAAAAAGGCATTAAAGATCCGTTGCTCGATATCGCTAAAGAGCTTGAAGAAGCGGCTTTAGCGGATGACTACTTTAAAGAGCGTAAACTCTACCCGAATGTCGACTTCTATTCCGGCGTAATTTACCGTGCCATGGGTATCCCAACTGACATGTTCACGGTGATGTTTGCACTTGGACGTCTACCAGGCTGGATCGCGCACTGGATGGAAATGCATAACGAAGGTGACGGCCGTATTGGACGTCCGCGTCAGGTTTACACCGGCGAAACCTTGCGTTCTTACATCCCAATGGATCAACGTAAATAGAATTTAGGAATAACAAGTGCCGCACGTCGTCGTAATGCGATGACGTGCGGTGTTTCATTTAAAAGACATGACAAAATTTAAATTTAATCTACAAAAAGAAGCCTCTGGTAGTAACGCGCGAGCAGGCGTTATGACGACCCTACATGGCGAGGTTCAAACCCCTGTGTTTATGCCTGTTGGTACGCAGGCAACTGTCAAAGCCATGCATTTTGAAGAACTAAAAACTGCCGGTGCCAGGGTTCTCCTCGCAAATACGTATCACCTGCTGCTTCGCCCTGGAATGGAAGTTTTTAATAGGCTTGGTGGAATTCATAAGTTTATGAATTGGGACGGCGTTGTCCTGACTGATTCTGGTGGATTTCAGATTTTCTCGCTGCCGCATTCTCGACGCATGAGCGAAGATGGCGCTGTGTTTGCAAGTTATGTGGACGGCAAAAAAATATTGCTAACGCCCGAACTTAGCATCGGCATGCAAAGGGCTATTGGTAGCGATATCATGATGGTCTTAGATCAATGTATTCCGTCCACTGCAGATCATGGTGCCGCGCTGAAAGCGATGGAGCTTACGCATCGTTGGGCGAAGCGCTCGCAGGTTGCACGTGGTGATAGCGAGCAAGCTCTATTTGGAATTATGCAGGGAGCGTTATTTAGAGATCTGCGCAGTGAAAGTGCAAAAGTCTTAACCGATCTTGATCTTGATGGCTATGCGATAGGAGGTCTTGCTGTCGGTGAAACGAAAGATGAACGTGAGGAATTCGCGGAATTTTCGGCATCACTTCTCCCGCGCCATAAACCGCGCTATCTCATGGGCGTCGGTACACCGATTGATTTGTTGGAAGGTGTGCACCGAGGTGTTGATATGTTTGACTGTATTATTCCTGCAGCCTTATCACAGCAAGGTGTAGCCTATACTTCGATGGGGCGGGTGCGTTTGACGAGAAGCGTTTATAAACTCGTGGATGAACCCTTAGATCCAAACTGTTCTTGTTTTACCTGTATTACGTACTCAAAGGCCTACTTGCATCATCTGCATAAGGCCGACGAAACCCTCGGCTGGAGTTTAACTAGCCGCCATAATCTGACGTTCTATCATGAGTTGATGCGTAAAATGCGTGAAGCGATTTTAGAAGATCGATTTACAAGCCTTTATGTCCAGCTTCGCGAACAGCTTATTTTGCGGAGTGAGTAGACGATGGGTCTGTTAACTGCATTTCTACTACAAACCTTGTGTTAGGACAATTCTCGTCATAATAGAGCCGACCGTTATGGGCCTCGACAATACCTCGAGAAATACTCAGTCCAAGTCCCGTGCCTTTGCCGGTTTCCTTGGTGGTGAAGAAAGGCTGCATCATTTTAGCGGCGATATCGCGGCGAATACCTTTGCCTGAGTCTTTGACTGATAGCTCAAGCAGAGATTTATTTTTTACGGCTCTAATCTCAACCCATTTTTCGGGATCGTTTTCAATAGCATCGTGAGCATTGCCAAGTAGATTCATCAAAACCTGGGACATTTGAGAAGGTCGACAAAGAATCAACAACGAAGGATCACAGTCCACTCTTAGATCGATCGAGTGTATGTGAAATTTTTCTCTGCATAACTCGAGCGTGTCGTCGATAATTTGCAAGACTGCCGCGATTTCCATAGGGTCATCAGTTGCATCTCGTGAGAATGTTCTGAGTCCTTTGACAATTTTGGCGATACGTTCAGTAGTTGTTAGAATCGTTGCGAGGTTGCGGCCGAGTATCTCTGGGTCTAACGTACCGGCGTCGTGCTTGCGCTTCGTCTGACTTGAGAGGCCGTAAATAATTGAGAGCGGATTATTGATTTCATGGGCGACCCCTGCTGCCATTTCTCCCAGGGAAGAAAGCTTAGCGGAGATAACAAGTTGCTCGTGTTGTTTTTTGAGCGCATCTTCCGCGCGTTTGATATCAGTAATATCTCTGGTTAAAAGTGTTATGCCTATCACGTTATTTCCAGAAAATATCGGATTGGCAAGAGTAGAAAACCACATTTTAGAGCCATCGGCCATGATCCCTTCGATCTGATACTTCTGTGGTTTCTTCTTTGAAAAGATCTCTTTATAGATGCCGGAAATTCTCTCGCGTTCCGCAATAGGAATAAAGTCGAGCGAAGAAGCGCCAATAACCTTCTCCCTAGTGAATCCAGGTAAAAGATGATTGATAAAATTAATTCGAAAATCACGATCAATAGTCAGAATAACATCGGCCGCATCTTCTACAAGTGAACGATATTTCTCCTCACTTTCACGTAATTTATTTTCGGCAATTGAGGCGTCGGTAATATCGCGAATAAAGGCGCCATACTCGACTTCTTCTTCCGATACGATTGCCGTGATCGCAATTTCGATCAGAATATGTCGGCCATCGCGATGAAGAGCTGTGACTTTCACTCTTTGATTAAGGATTTTGGAGTCACCGGTTGTAATGTCATGGGACATATCACGTACAAGATCTTGCTTTAAAGCAGCTGGAATAATGAGTCCATATATTTTTTTACCTATGGCTTCAGATTTGCTCCAACCAAAAATCTTTTCGGCCTGGGGGTTCCAGCCAAGCACAAATCCATTGCGATCAATATGAACAAACCCGTCCAAGGCGGTATCGAGGATGCCCAGTAATGTCGAATTTTTGTAGCTACTCACAGAGTTCCGCCTTGATTCAAGCCATTTAGAAATAGCCTCTTACATTCTAAGTGGGCGCTATGTTAAATAGCAATGATGATTGTTATTATATAAGAAGGGATACTGTGTGAAATACTGGCTTATGAAATCGGAACCGGATGTGTTTAGTTGGGATGATTTGGAGCATTCGCCAAAAAAAACAGGTCCATGGGACGGAGTCCGTAATTATCAAGCGCGCAATTTTATGCGTGATGATTTTGAACTTGGAGATTCCATTCTATTTTATCATTCTTCTTGTGATGTGCCGGGAATCTATGGCTTAGCAAAGGTGGCTCGCACTGCATATCCGGATCCGACTGCACTTGACAAAAAAAGCGAGTATTACGATGAAAAAAGTGCAAAAGATGGCGTGAGTCGCTGGGTGATGGTGGATGTGCAGGCTGTCGAAAAATTTTCGAAGCCTGCGACCCTCGAAGAGCTTCGTAAAGATAAGTTTTTAAAAGATATGTTGCTTTTGAAACCGGGGCAAAGACTCAGCGTGCAGCCGGTGGATGCGAAACACGCTGAGTATATTCTTAAGAAATATTTGCGGTAATTGTGCGAACCATCGTGCCAAACCACTGTGCTTGTGCTCGACGGCTGTGATTTCCAGGTGTCGAGAAATTTAAAACTAAATATCGCGATGTTGATAACATGATGGTCATTGCGAATTGCTCGCGATCAATCTCGGTTTGAATCTTAGACAAATTCCAGCGGGTACGGAGAATTTTATGGATCTGCGTTCCTAGTATCTCAGGGCGTTTACCATAGAAGGTACCCACGCGAAAAATTTCATCATTAAGCCGATGATGATCGTAAACTGTCACACGCAACCAGGAATTAAGATCTTTCCGCTCGGTATTCATTCATACTCCTTCATAAAAAAATAGGATGGAAGAAGAAGTAGAGGTAGCATCCCGAGGCGGGTGGCGGTGGCAGACATTTTAAAAATAATGATCATTTTTTTGAGCGAGGAGCGGATGACAGCCGGTTTTTATCCTCGCTGACCGGCAGTTGCCTAAAAATTATTTCAATGATTCTATAAATTATATTAATTGTTATCAATTATTCTAAGGTTTGGGTGGAACTTTTTTTCCTGGTAGTTGCATGATCGCGTTTGTCTCCTTAAACTCAGTATATTCAATCAGTTCTGTTGACGAAGCCACTGTAATTTAGATTTAATACAGTTTCAGTTTCATTGCAGAATTTTGGAAACCGACTCGCTCTTTATAAAATGAGGTGTTTGTGAGCTGGAAAGTCTACAACATTCATACCGGTAAGATCATTAAAGCTGGATTCGATGACGAGGATACTGCCAAAGATTGGCTAGAGCTTCGCCGTGATCTCCCCTCTGAGGATTACTTGGTAGAAGAATTGGACGAAGAAGAGGAAGATCTTCTCGACGACGAAGACGACGAAGAGGTGGCACCATTTGCCGCCGATACGGATGACGACGACGATGACGAGGCAGATGAGTTTGAACGGCATGGCATGAGCTATGACGACGATGATGAAGATGATGATGATGATGACGAAAATGAAGAAGATGAGGATGAGGAAGACGAAGACGACGACAATTGATCAGTCGCCGCGGGTCGTTGACCTCGGACAACAATGGTTCAAAGTAGCTACGAAAATTTACCCTCGTATCTGCGCCGCTACTGCGCTGCGCAAGACTACGACAAATACACCGCTCGTGATCACGCGGCGTGGCGTTATATCATGCGTCAGTCGCGTGAATATTTCCGCGACCACGCGGTCTCGATCTATGTCGAAGGCCTTAAAAAAACAGGTGTGCCGCTAGACCGTATTCCGCGCATTTCCGAAATGGACCGGGCGTTGCAGGAGTTTGGCTGGGGCGCAGTTCCGGTTTGCGGTTTTATTCCTCCGATTGCCTTCTTGGATTTGCAGGCTCGTGGCATTCTTCCGATTGCAACGGATATGCGAACCATTGATCACATCGCCTATACACCGTCACCGGATATTGTTCACGAAGCCGCCGGGCATGCACCTATTATTGCAGATCCTAAATACCGTGCCTATTTGCGTCAGTATGCTGCAGTGGCAAAAAAGACGATCATGTCTAAAGAAGACTTAAACCTTTACGAGGCCATTCGTATTCTCTCTGATATCAAAGAGAATCCAGATGCGAAGCCTGACCAGATTGTTGCTGCCCAGGTTGCTTTAGATAAGGCGTCAGCTGCGCTGACATTCGTTTCGGAAGCGACCAAAGTCTCGCGCATGGCGTGGTGGACGGTTGAGTACGGTCTTGTTGGGTCACTAAAAAATCCAAGGATTTTTGGTGCGGGACTTCTTTCAAGCGTGAGCGAAAGCCAGAGCTGTCTTTCCGATCACGTCCGCAAGATTCCTTTGTCTTTAAAATGCACCGAAACTTCTTACGATATCACTGAGCCACAACCGCAGTTGTTTGTGGCGGAGGAGATGGATCATTTAACGCATGTGCTTCATGAGCTTGAAGGCAAGTTAGCTTTCAGTATCGGTGGGGTCCACGGCTTAGAAGAGGCAAGGCGTGCCGAAACAGTCAATACGATTGTTTTAGACAACGGTGTCCAAGTAAGTGGGCTGCTCACTCATTATGAAGCGACCGTTGATGGCGGGGCTGGAATCCCTCATTTTATGGCATTTGCCGGTCCGGTCCAGTTGGCTAAAAATGACATCGAATTAGCCGAGCAAGGTCGCAAAAGACACGCTCACGGCTTTTCGATGCCGTTCGGTCGTTGGGTAAAATATCCCGATAAATCACCTTCACGGTTGACGACGAGTGAACTTGAACACTGCGGTATTCGTGTCGGTCACAAAACGACAATTGAGCTTAGTAACGGGTTTACAATTTCGGGTCGAGTTGACCGGATTGTCCGCAGCGGAGAGGACATTCATTATATCACTTGGTCTGATTGCCGCGTGATGCGTGGAAGTCAGTGTTATTTTGAACCTGCATGGGGCGAGTTTGATATGCCCTTGGCAGACCGTGTAATCAGTGTTTTTGGTGGACCCGCTGATCGTGAAGCTTATGGTGAATATGATATGGGGGGCGTCTCGACTCAACCCGGACGTACCAGTCCTTTTACTCCTGACGAGCAAAAGATTTTTTCTTGTTATGCCGCAGTGCAAAAAGCAAGAACAACAAATGAATCTTTAGCGACTGTAAGTCGTGCAGTGTTAACAGAGCATCCTAAGGAATGGTTACTGAACCTAGAACTCGTTGAAATGGGGATTCAAAAAAAATCAATCGATACGATTGCGGTGGATGCTTTGAAAACCAATTTATGGAGTGTTGGACGGTCTTCTGATCAAGTTGTCGAAGACATGATTCAAAAAGGTCTTCGTATTGCTGCAGTGCCGGACTGAAATTTTTGCTTAGAAAGAGGTGCTTATGAATTCATTGGCGAAGCTTATGGAAATGCGATCTTTTGCTGGCGAACGCCACACTGTGGGCTTAAATGACGCCTGCATTGAATCTTTTGCAAAGAAATTTCCGCAACTCGTAGAAGCTATCGATGGCGCCCATGAGGTCTGGTCAGATCTTAAAAAAGAATATTCAGCCTGGTTTAAGATGGCTGAGCCCGCACTTATTACCTATCTTCAAGCTGACTTCGTGAATTTCTATCAAGACGTTGCTGTAAACCCTTACGTGGCTTTGTTTGCGGCTGGTCCTTGGTTGATTACGAGTCATGGAAGTGTAGTGCATGATAGCGGTGGTTACGGGATGCTTGGTCTTGGTCAGGGACCAAAGTCCGTGATGAAAGCGATGAGTCAAGATGTAGTTATGGCGAACATCATGACTGCAAATTTTAGTCAGCGTCGTTTCACCGAAAAAATGTTCAAAGAAATCGGACAAACTCGCGCTCCGGACAAGCGTAAGCCTTATGCCAAATTTGTTTGTATGAATTCAGGATCTGAGGCGATGACAGTTGCTTGTCGTATTTCAGATACTCAAGCGAAAACCTTGACCGATCCCGGAAGTAAGTATGTAGGGCGAAAGATCCGATTCATAGCGCAAGAAGGCAGCTTCCACGGTCGAACTGAGCGGCCTGCAAAAGTTTCTCATTCATCGCGTAAATCCTACGAAGTCCTGGCCTCGTTTCGCGAAGATACTCAGCTTGATACGATCACAGCTGGAAGCGTAGAAGAGCTTAAAGCTGCATTCGCCAAAGCCGAACGTGACGGAATTTTTTATGAAGCAATGTTTATCGAGCCAGTGATGGGTGAAGGTAATCCCGGTATGGCATTAAAACGCGAGTTTTATGACCTTGCTCGTAAGCTCACAAAAGAACACGGCACACTTTTGATTATCGATTCGATTCAAGCCGGTTTTAGAGCGACCGGTTATCTTTCCATCTGTGATTATCCTGGATTTGAGGATTGTGAAGCACCAGATATGGAAAGTTATTCCAAGG
>CAZUYQ010000025.1:5074-7393 GCA_964624705.1 uncultured Polynucleobacter sp. | reverse complement strand
AGGCTTTGAACGCAGGTCAATATCCGATGTCGGTACTGGCATTAAATGAAAAAGCTGCGGGATTGTATAAAAAAGGTATTTATGGCAACACGATGACGACTAACCCTCGTAGTCTCGATGTTGCCTGTGCGGTGCTCGATTCGTTCACTCCCGAGTTGCGTAAAAACATTCGAGAGAAAGGTAAGGAATTCTTAGAAAAATTTAAGAAGCTTCAAGCTGAATTTCCTCAAGCAATTACGGCACTTCAGGGTACCGGACTGTTATTCTCTGTTGAATTGGCAGAAAAGGGGTACACTGTCTTATCCAAGAAGTGTGTCGAACTCGATATGCGCTTGAATGGTATCGGTGTCATCCATGGTGGGAAGAATGCATTGCGTTTTACCCCGCATTTTGCGATTACAAGTGATGAGATAGACCTCGTGGTTGATGGTGTTCGTCAATCGCTGAAAAAAGGTCCCATCTACACTGCTTAGTAGCAGGTAGATTGTGAATTCGGAAAGAAAAGGATTATCGATGAAAATAGCATTATGGGTTTCAACAGCACTGACAACAATTTGGTTTTCAAGCTGCGGTTTGCAAGCAATCCCTCAAGCAAAGAATGAAACAGACGCAACGTTTGCAGAAATTACAAATCAATATAAGCGTCGTTCGGATTTGATTCCCAACCTTGTGGCGACTGTTCAGGGATATGCCGGTCATGAGAAAGATACTTTGACTGCTGTGATCGAAGCAAGAGCACGTGCTACCAGTATGACCATTGATCCTTCAAACTCGACTCCCGAGCAAGTCGCAGCATTTCAAAAAGCGCAGGGATCTTTAACGCAGGCTCTCGGTAAGTTGATGGTCATTTCAGAAAACTATCCTCAACTTAAAGCAGATCGCAATTTTAGCGAGTTGCAATCTCAGCTTGAAGGGACGGAAAACCGCATCACAGTGGCGAGGAATCGTCATATTGATGCCATCAAGAAGTTCAACAATCTTGTGACCGTCCCCCCTACTAGTTGGGTGAACTCGCTCTTTTACCATCATCCGGCGATGGCGCAGTGGACTGTGGATACAGCTGAAGCTCAAGCGATTCAGACTGCGCCGAAAGTTGATTTCAACAAGAAATAAATACCTCGGTATTTAAGAGAGTGAGTGGATATGAGTGGAGCACCTGTCATTCTGAGCGCAGCGAAGAATCTGTCTTTGCTGAGAATGACGATGCTAGCCTTGCTATCGTTTTTCTCAACCACCGTTTCAACTCATGTATTTGCGGCCGATCCTCCCGCGGTATTTCATATCCCAACCATGCATACGCCAGTCACAGATGAGGCCGGGATTTTATCTCAGCCTACTGTCGAACGCTTGTCGGTTATACTTCTTAAGTTATACGCTTCTGGTGGTTCACAAATTGCGGTTTTAACAGTACCGACCCTTGCAGGCACGAGCATTGAAGAAGCTGGTATTAAAGTCGTGGATCAGTGGAAGCTTGGCAGGCAAGGCAAAGACAATGGTGTCTTGTTGCTTGTGGCTCCTAATGATCGCCGCGTTCGCATCGAAGTTGGGCGTGGACTCGAAGGTCAACTGACCGATGCTTATTCGCGACGAATCATCAACGAGATCTTGGCGCCGGCATTTAAAAGCGGCGATTTTGATGGCGGCATCTCAAATGCCGTCGCGGGAATAATATCGTTTACAGATCCGGATTTTGATTTAGGTACAGTAGGAATGCAGCGTCCAAGACTGCGTTCTAATCGCGGTTCTGTAAATCCTATCCAAGGATTGGGGATACTAGCGCTTATCGTTATCTTCGTTGTCTTCTTTATTATCAGTCGCGTTTTGCAGGCTATCGGCATTGTGCCGAGAAGCACTGGCTACCGGGGCGGTGGTTTTGGGGGTTTCGGCGGCGGCGGATTTGGTGGTGGTGGAGGAAGTGGCTGGGGTGGTGGCGGCGGTGGATTCGGTGGCGGAGGATCTTCTGGCCAATGGTAAAATTAGATTTAGATCAAATAAATAAAAATAAAGCCAATGACTCCGTCCCAGGATGGGCTTGCAAGCTATTAAGTGCGGACGACTGCAGTAGAATCGAAGAAGCGGTGCGAGCAGCAGAGGCAAAAACATCTGGTGAAATTGTTCCGATGTTCGTACGTTCTTCGGTTTCTTTGCGAGCATCGCGGTGGATATTATTTATCACTCTTATGCTTGCATTAGCTATTAGTCTGAATTTCTTTGAAACGCATTTTTATTCTTGGCGATATATTGCAACAGAACTTGGTTTTGGAATTGTTGCCGCGTTGATTGCATTTACTGTCCCATTGCATTCCGAGTGTTTACGTT
>CAZUYQ010000025.1:1657-5064 GCA_964624705.1 uncultured Polynucleobacter sp. | reverse complement strand
CCTAATATTGACGTGCAACGTTTAGTGGAACAGCGTGCTGAACTTGAGTTTTACCGTGCCGGTATCAATGGCACGAGTCGCCGCAGCGGAATACTGCTTTTTGTGTCGTTTGCAGAGCATCGTGCAGTTGTTTTAGCAGATAAGGTGATTGCCGATAAATTACCTGCAAGTACCTGGAATGAGGTTCTAACAGTTTTGCTTGCCGGAATTAAATCTGGACGTGCCGGTCAGGGTTATATAGATGCCGTCAATCATTCCGCGAAAATACTTGCGCAGCATTTTCCAGAAATTGTTTCTGATGAGAATGAGTTGTCAAATAGACTCGTGATAAAAGAGTAGAAAAATAGGGAATAAACTCATGAGTATTCGCGTTTTTGTCACGGGCGGAACTTTTGATAAAGAATATAACGAGATCGATGGCACGCTGTCGTTTAAGGACACACATTTATCTGAACTTTTAAAATTGGGTCGCTGTAAAGTCGATGTCGACGTCAGAACTCTTATGATGATCGATAGTTTGGAAATGACACCAGCCGACCGTCAGTCCATTCTTGATAATTGTAAGACCTGCAGTGAAAATCAGATTATTATTACGCATGGTACCGACACCATGGTTGAGACTGCAAAGATTCTTGGTCAGGGAATCAAAGACAAAACTATTGTACTCACTGGCGCTATGATTCCTTTTAAATTTGGTAGCTCGGACGGCCTCTTCAATATGGGTAGTGCAATCGCTTTTGTACAGAGCCTGCCAAAAGGCGTTTATATCGCCATGAATGGTAAATATTTTTCTTGGACTAATGTTCGGAAGAATAAAAAATTAGGTCAGTTCGAAGAACTGAATGAATGAAATCACTCTTCTAAATAATTTAAATCGCGATTAAAGCTTTCCTGGATACGACGAATCGCGAAAAGCCCCACGACATAGCACGCTACACCAATCACAAGCGCACTTTCAACGATGCCAACTCGAACTTTTAGAAACGTAAAAGCCGTGGTGACCAGGACAACGCTGCCGCGGACAAAGTTCGGCACTGTGGTCGCAACGGTGGCTCGAAGGTTTGTGCCAAACTGCTCTGCTGCCACTGTCACGAAGATAGCCCAGTAGCCGACGGTGATGCCCATAATAAAACAGAGAAAATAATAATAGGAGGGAGACATTCCGCGAGAAAATAAAAAGATACCGACCATCACTGCTGATGACAGCTGAAAGATCCAAAGAGTTAATTTGCGTGATTTAAGCCACTGACTTAAGAATCCACTGACGATATCACCGACCACGAGGCCGGAGTATGCCCAGAAAATACCACTACCTGCGCTAACAGGACCGGTTGCACCGAGTTCGGCACAGATCTCAGGAGAAAATGTTACGAGGATGCCCACAACAAACCACAGTGGTATGCCGATTAAAATGCAGTCCACATACCGACCAAAGCGTTCGAGATTGGTGAATAGCATACGAATATCACCGCGAGGTACAGTGGAATCGCTCTTTACTTTATGGAACATGCCACTTTCGAGCATTTTAACGCGAAGGGCCAGCAGCATCAGTCCTAAGCAGCCGCCCGTGATGTAAGCAACGCGCCATGAAAAATATTCTCCGACCGTCGCTGCAAGTAGTGCCCCAGAAACTCCCACTGAAGCCACAACCGAGGTCCCGATACCACGACTTTCTTTAGGAAGGCTCTCGCTTACGAGTGTAATAGCAGCACCTAATTCACCCGCTAGACCAATGCCAGCAACCAATCGAAGCCACGCATAGGCATTGACATCGGTGACCATGCCGTTGGCGATATTGGCAAGTGAATACATAATGATAGAGCCGAAGAGGACCGAGAGCCGACCAAGCTTATCACCAAGGATTCCCCAGATGATGCCGCCAATCAGCATGCCGGTCATTTGCATATTGAGGAGTCTAACCCCAACATCCAAAAGCGAAGCCTCAGGAACACCGAGGTCCCTGAGGCTTGCCACGCGAACAATACTAAATAAAACTAAATCGTAGATATCAACAAAATAACCGAGTGCCGAAACAATCACTGTTAGATTTAAGACGTCGCGTTTCCAAGAGATAGAGCTAGTGACAGAACCGGATCCCGACGTCTTCATCTGAACTTAAACCTCAATCTTAGTAGGCAGCGTAGGGCAAGTTTAGAGCTTCAGCGACTGCTTTGTGTGTGATCTTACCTGCGTGAGTGTTTAGACCCTTGCGTAAGGACTCGTTCTGTTCAAGGGCACGAACTAAGCCTTTATTTGCCAGCTCGAGTGCATATCTTAGGGTGACGTTGGTCAGCGCATAGGTTGAAGTCATCGGCACGTCGCCAGGAATATTGGTGACGCCGTAATGCAAGACGCCTTCTGCTTTGTAAACAGGTTCATCGTGAGTCGTAGGCTTAATAGTTTCGATACAGCCGCCTTGGTCAATCGCAACATCGACCACGACCGAGTCTGGTTCCATCGAGGCAATTTCTTTACGGCTCACCAGCATCGGAGCTTTGGCACCTGTGATAAGTACTGCACCAACGACAAGATCGGATTCGCGCACTGCAGTTGCAATATTCTCAGGGTTTGACATCAGGGTGGAAATATTATTACCAAATACGTCATCAAGATAAGCAAGACGTGCAGCGTTGACGTCAAGAATAGTCACGGCAGCTCCGAGACCCACCGCCATTTTTGCGGAGTTAATACCAACAACGCCGCCGCCGATGATGGTGACACGGCCGCGCTTTACACCTGGGACGCCACCAAGAAGAAGCCCTTTACCACCATGGTGTTTTTGCAAGCATTGAGCACCGACTTGCACAGCCATTCGACCAGCAACTTCAGACATCGGTGTTAACAGCGGAAGTGAGCCATTTGCAAGTTCGATGGTTTCATAGGCAATTGCCGAAACTTTACGTTCTGCGAGTTGTCTTGCGAGCTCAGGAACTGCGGCCAAGTGAAGGTAGGTGTAAAGAATCTGGCCATCACGCATGAGTTTGTACTCTTGCTCGATTGGTTCTTTTACTTTCATAACCATCTCGGCGCGGCCCCAAACATCTTCAGCCGTTGGGACAATTTCAGCGCCTGCAGCGATAAATTTTTCGTCGGGAATTCCTGCACCGAGGCCTGCGCCTTTTTGGATAAGGACCTTGTGGCCAGCGCGAATAAGCTGAGCAACGCCACCAGGAACGACGCCGACACGATTTTCACGATTTTTAACTTCTTTTGGTACACCAATAAGCATGTGGATTAACCTCAGATGCGAGAGTCAAATGATTGGGAATATCCCTTATTTTCTTAGATCAATAGCGTAGCAAGGGTTCAACCAAACGGCAAGAAGACTCCGTGAGAATGTCTATAGCATTTTATGATGATATTAAAATATTAAGGGGCGTTGGCTGGAAAACTAAGAGAGTCGGGAA
>CAZUYQ010000025.1:0-1647 GCA_964624705.1 uncultured Polynucleobacter sp. | reverse complement strand
ACTGCCCCGAAAACCGGGAAGGATCCTGAAAAGGCGCTATGGCGCCGATATCTTGAGCGAGCTCTTGATCTAAGTTTGCAATCATATGCCCAGACTCAGAGCTTAGCTGCCGCGGCTGCCAGCAAAATGCTCGTACCCGCCGCGGCTCATAAATAAATTGCTCTAAAACCCCATGGCCAAAGACAATCAGATCCTCGGGCCGCTGGCCGTAAGCAATGCTCCCGCCTTCATCAAATAAAGTAGCCAAGTCCTGAAGACGACTACGACCTCGTCCACCCGAAGGTGGTGTGGGAGCGTTGGCGAGAAGTTCGGTTTCTGTTTGATGAATTTTCATGAGCGCGAGCTTTGATTTGGGGAATAACAGAAACGTCATATAGTTAAATAAATCGTGAATGCTTTGATGACGCATCGGCACAAGGCCTTCGTTTGCAATCATTTGAATATAACCGCGAAGAGATGATGAAGAAGACAAAGACGAAGATGACGATGTCTTATCCTTTCGTCGACTTCGGTTGGCAACAACTTGCGGAATAAACTCTAAGCCTAAATTTGGGCTAAACGTTTGAGCATATTGATTTAACATTTCAAGCGAGGGCCACTCAGCTCCTAACGCGTCCACGATAGTCCGATAAGGGCCAAAACACGAAATGTCTTCCATACGCTCACGCATGGTTTGCCAGGAGATAGATTGATTTTTTGCAATGGACGGTTTCATCGCCTGTTGAGTTACCAGATCAGTGGGTGGGATACCACAAGTTTTTAGCAGGTTGATTTTATTGACGTCGGTGACAATTGGCGTGATCATGGTAAAGAGAATAAATCAAAAATTCCTACATCGGTGGTGCATATGATTCAGTGGTTGCCGTTTATTTTATGCCTCATTTTCGCAGCAACGCCATGGTGTTCCTCTGCATTGGCACTTATTTTGGGAATGATTCTTTCCTTAGGCCTGAAGCTGCATACGCCAGAGCCTCTGCGTAAATACGGTAAATTTCTGATGCAGGCAGCGATCGTCGCCATGGGCTTCTCCATGGATCCAGTAAAAGTAATTGCATCGGGAAGCCAGGGCGTTGGCGTGACATTTGTAACCTTAATCATTGCGATGAGTGTCGGATACGGTCTTGCAAAATTATTTAAAGTAACTGGCACGACGGGGACATTAATTTCTGCGGGAACTGCGATCTGCGGCGGTAGTGCGATCGCAAGTCTTGCTCCGGTTTTAAAATCAAAGCATGAAGAAATTGCGGTCGCCATGGCAACAGTCTTTTGCCTGAATGCGGTAGCACTTATTTTGTTTCCGATTCTCGGTCGAGCACTGCATATGACACCCGATCAGTTTGGTTGGTTTGCAGCGATCGCTATCCACGATACGAGTTCGGTCGTCGGAGCGGCGACGGAATTTCATCCTGATTCTGTCGCAGTTGCAGTTACTGGAAAACTAACACGAGCACTGTGGATTATTCCTATGATTCTAGTCACTGCGGTAGTGATGCGTCTGGATGCTCGTAATAAGGCTGAGCCGCATGGAAAAATTGCGATTCCATGGTTTATTGGTGTGTTTGTGATCGCGGTGGTTCTGCATGGACTTCTTCCGAGCATGCCGCTTGCATACACTGTCTCTGATGCAAACGGCAAAGGAGCCTTAAA
>CAZUYQ010000024.1:31863-47565 GCA_964624705.1 uncultured Polynucleobacter sp. | reverse complement strand
ACTACAAAGATACAGTCGCGGCGCTTGTCAACGCAAGGCTGTCGTAAGATTAGGTAGCTTTGGGTGATTATCGCCAATATAGGTCAATACTCCCAAATGGGACACCATTAGTAGTCGCTCTAAATGGGCAATGGCTATTTTCAGATGAATCCTTTGCATCCTCTGCATATAAAATTATTGCAGGTCAAATAGCCATGATGAAGTCATGGCATTTTCCGACCTACACAATGGTGTTGAGCGAAAGCACTGAGAGGGGATCCTCAGGTAGCGGGCTCACTAATGCCTTTGAAATGTATGCTCATCCTCAAGTGCCTCTAAGCGATTTATTTTATGTCATCTCACATGAGAATTTTCACTATTGGAATGGCAATCGTATTCGCTATGGCGCACCCCGCGATAGATGGTTTTCCGAGGGTTTTACCGACTATTTTGCATTTGTACTACTCGGTCGTCTAAAATTGACACCAGTTGAAGCCGTCTTGCAAAACATGTCGAAATCGATTCAAGATTACTATGGGAATCCCGTATCTACATCCATAACCTTTGATGACGCAGGAAAATATTTCTGGGTTTGGCTTGGCGAATATGGTCACCTATTTTATTCGAAAGGTATGATGATCGCACTGATGACGGATATAAAATTACGACAAATCTCGCAAAATCAGCTCTCGTTAGATGGTTTCATGCGCCATCTCGACAATAAGTTTTTCGATTCAGGAAAAAATATTGACGACAAAGTGATTGCTGCCGAGCTTAAAGCTTACTCTCATTTTGACTGGCAAAATATCATCGACAGATTCGTACTAGGAAAAGAGCTACTACCGGTAAACGAATATATCAAAATTGGTGGTATGGAAATTACCGAGAATGCTTGCAACCAAGCTGATCTCGGCCTTACTTTGATGCCTCATTTCTGTTCGAGCGGCCGCCCTTGTGGTTACTCCGCAGAAGATGTCACCGTCAGCGGACCTGCTCATCATGCCGGCATACGTCAAGGAGACGTCATTACTCAAACCGAACCAAAATTTCTTCAACGCTATCCCGCTCACACCCTAGTAAAGCTAGGCGTTCAAAAATCAGATAACAGTATTAAGTGGCACGAATATCTCTCCGAGGAAAAAACAATCACCTGCCATAATCTTTCCTTTATGGAAAATGCGGATCAAACTGCAAAGCTCATTCGCAACTCAATTTGGAACGATCAGAAATAAGTAATTATTTCTAGTTACGATGTAACGAAATGCAAAAAAGAGCACTGCACCTAAAAGAAGACACGAGGCTAATAAATTCACATCCACCCAACCGACTCATTGCCCAAAAAGCTTTCACTTGTCGACAAAGTGCAATACTTCTTCGTGAGAAGGCAACTCGGCCATCGGAAATAATTGTAGCAACGGTAAAATTTCGTATCGTTGACGTAAATTCCCCCAAGGTAGTTCTCCGGTAACCATAGGATGAACGATGACTCGATTCTCCCTCAACAAGTCAATCAGGTGAGCTTCGGTCCGTCCGAAATGATCATTCCAAATTGAAGTATCAATAAGGATCATTAAGATGCCCACTGTCGCGTCCCTGACTTAATTATTGAGTCGGAACCACTTAAAGATATGAGACAGACGTTCACGCCTGTGCAATGCTTTAAGCGTCTCTAAACCAGCATGATTGGATCCATAGGCGCACCATTCGGAACTTATCTTGGGTGAAAGCTTCGATAAGGATTGGATTTTTGGCGGGCTTGACCAAATCGAACGGATTATCAAAACCCTTCGCAACAATCTCTAATAAAGGTTTTCAGCGGAAGTCAGAGTTTTGGTTCCAAATTCTTAACAGATTATATAAGTCCCGACTGTTTGGAATCATGTTGTTCTGCACTCAACCATTGGCGGTTTATGCGGCTCCAGCGACCACATCCCTTAAACTCATTCCCGGTGAAAATTATCTCACGGAGATTCAAAACCTCATTCAAGCAGCGCGCAGTTCAGCGACGATCCTACACTTCAATTTCTTCACCGAAAACGGTGAAACCAGAAGACTAGCAGAACTTTTAAAATCGCGTAAACGCCAAACTCCGAATCTCGTGATTAATATTGTTTTAGAGGGCGAAAAAGATTCAGATAAGGAAAACGGGGCAGCTGCAAGAAATTGACTAACCAAGAATTTTTTTTGAGGGATCCGGTATTAACGTTCATTTCATCAGTGGTTTAAGGCAGGAGGGCAAAAAACTTCGATTCAAGATCAGATCAATAGTCGCGGCATGAACGCTGGTCTAGTTGCGCTAGATGGTGATCACGATAGTATCTTAGTCTGGGTTCATCAGAACCAAAACCCCTCACGGATCCAATTTTCCATCAATTCAGCTGAAGTAATAAAAGTAATCAAATATCGAACTCAAAAAGAAGGAACTATTCGATTTGGTATTGACCAAGGGGTAAGTGCATCCGTTGACACAAACATGCTTAGTCCCATTGCTATGATGAAACCCATATTGGAAAATATTTGAGATCAATTTTCTAAAAGCTCTCCCTCACTGCAAAACGTGTCAGAAGAATCTCTACTACCGAAATAATTTAATATAAAATATTCGGATAAGTGCCGATTCTTCGCTATCTTCAGATTCACGAAGGTATTTGTGCAACAGAGTCCAAAGTCAAATACTGAGCATTGATTTAAATAGCTTCTTTGAGTGATTCTATTCATATAGTTCTGTCGCATTCTAGGCACATTGCCGTAAATCTGAGACATATTTATATCGACGACGCACAAAGAATGCCTAATTTTTTCACAAAACCTGGGTTGCATCGCCTTAATTACAGACGAAGTCCTTTCAGCGGCATATCTCTTGCAAGCTCAATTATCATTAATGAGCTCTTCTAAAGAAGGGTTTTAATTTGCAGAGAAAAGTTTGATTAGAGGGGAATAACTATGAAGAGCAATAATGACAAACACATTAAAAGTTTACTCGATCTAGTCCAACTCGATCTGGATGCGATTCTTGCTTACAATCAAGCACTCGATAATATTGAAGAAGAAGATATTCGCACGGCGCTAGCTGGTTTTCGCGAGGATCACTCACGTCATGTCAAAAATCTATCTAACTTGATCGTTAGTTTAGGTGGTACACCACCAGATCTCAAACCTGATGTTAAAGGATTTTTCCTCGAAGGAATGACTGCTGTCGCCAGTGATTTCGGAATACGAGGCGCACTATTAGCCATGGCCGGCAATGAAGTTTTAACAACGTCGAAATATCGTGAGGCGCTTGCGCTACAGCTTCCTCAAGAGGGCAAGGAACTTGTCCAAGAGAATTACGGAGACGAAGCCCGTCACCTTGGATATATAAAAGATACACTCAAAAGACTTACTTCCGAAATGAAAGACGATATAGGTCGAAACTATATTGATCCGCGGTTAGCAAATAAACCCAAGTCGCAGTTAGGATCGCATGTTTAAAGAATTTACAGATTAAATGTATGAAAACCCACCCAAGAATGGAGCACGTCATGCCACACACTACAAAAAAGTTACGCTTAACCCATCCCAACGAAACTACACGCCAATCAACGGTTGCGGAGAAAAAGACCGCAATGCCTAGCACAGTAAAGAAAACCAGAGTGAGACCGATTGAGGCGCTCGAAAACCAAGCCAAAAAAGTACCCGCGAATGTATTTCTTTGGGCTGCTCTTGGTTCAATTGCGACATCTGCAATACTCCAATTTACAAAAAAACGTCACTTGAGTTTATTTGTAGGAGAGTGGGTGCCGACACTTTTGTTGTTTGGAGTTTATAATAAGGTCGCAAGAGCAGCTGCACCTGCACGGTCAAAGGCTTAATCCATCGAAAGCGATCGCGCTACCAACTCCAATGCGAATGATAGCGCGATATCTTTATAAAATATTATAGGCTTAAAACCAAATTTAGTTGCTGACGAATCTGCTGTGGATCACCGATAAAACCAGCCGCCCCTCGTAAAATTGCCTCTCGTGGCATGCCAAAAACAGTCGAGCTTTTTTCGTCTTGAACTAAAGTCATGGCTCCATTTTCACGTAATTCGCCTAATCCTGCAGCTCCGTCTTTTCCCATACCCGTCAATAAAATAGCTGAAATTGCAGTATGATTTCGACATTTGGCCGCAGACTGAAATAGGATATCTACGCTTGGTCGTACGCCATGAACATAAGGTTTCCTGATAATCTCTAAACAATACCCATCATTCTTTGGTTTGACTCCGATATGATAATCATCCCAAGCCATGTATAGATGATTTGGCTGCAACTGAGTGCCATGTTCTGGTTTCGCCAATGTTAACCCGGCACTCTTCGCAAGTCTCTCAGCAAAGGCTTTACCGAAAGCTAATGCTATATGTTGAACTACAGCTATAGGAGGGCAGGGCTTCGGCATGTCTTGAAGCATCTTTATGAGCACTTCTGTTCCACCGGTACTTGCTCCAATGACAATTAACCCCGGTCGACGTCGCACTTGGAGTGGAATTTTTGAAATAGCAGGGATTTGCATCGATGCTGCAGAATTTTTATTTTCTGCAGCAACAATCTGCAGTACCGTTGCTTCATTCACAGCAACTTTATATGTAGCATGGCCAAGTGCTTTTAAATTGAAATTTTTTGCTTCAATGCTTTCACTATGACCTAAGCATAAATGACCGCCTGGTCTTAGCAAGCTAGACATTGTTCTAATAATTTCATTTACAGCATCGACACTAAAATAAATCAACACATTGCGACAGAAGATTAAATCATACGATTGCTCTTGAGCTTGCTTTGTAGTGGTTAAGCTTCGACGCCGAAAAGAACAGCGCTGGCGAATATCTTTATCGACTGTAAAGTAGCCAGACGTTTTTCCCGTTCCAATAAGGAGAAATTTCTGCCAGCGCGGTGGAATCTCTGTTCGGTATTGCATTGAGAAAACTGCTTGTGCGGCCTTTGCTAAACTCACTGGATCGACATCCCAACCCTCGATCAAGTAATCAAAATTTGGGTGAGCTTGACGCAATTCTTCCAGTACTAATGCGGCGGAATATGCTTCTTCTCCAGTCGAACACCCGGCAGAGAGAACACGAAACGTCGTTTTTCCGCGATTGCCTGAGGCACTCGCAATAAAACTATCTGCAAAACGCTTGAGTCCCTCAAAGTGAGGCATCTCTCTAAACCAACTCGTAGTGTGAATTGTAAGAGCTGAAATAAAATGCCCTAGTTCGTCAGTGGATGACTCAACTTTAGTCAAATATTCTTGCAAGGTAGCTGCGTTAGTGGACTGCATCCGCCGCTGCGTATTTACCAAACAAGAATTGATTTTTGATGACGTGACTAAGTTTGAGCCTGTCAATCGATAAGATAAGGCAATAATCATTTCCTTTTCTTGTTCAGAAAAGTGGTTTTCACCCTCTAAGTTTTCAGCATGACTCATGCAATATCCGATCTAATTTTTAGGCGCTTCTTAAAATTTCAGGTAATTGAACAATGGGAAGGAGCCCGGCGTCTGATTTGGCAATGCCGATCGATGCAGCCGGTGGAATCGTCATATCTACTTGATGATCTTGAACAATCGAATCCGCACTAATGACCATTACGGATTCTACCCGATTTGCGAGACCCGCCATGACAGTTCCGTCGACTTCAAAAATCAAGAAAACGCTCTCTTTACTCCCGACCACTGGTCCTAATCCAAAGCGAATTCCCAAATCAAGCACACCAATGATCTGTCCACGAAGATTAGCCATTCCAAGGAAGTAATCATTCATATTTGGAACGGGACGATACACCAAAGGCTCAACTATCTCACGAATCGACAATAAAGGAGCTGCAAATGCCTCCTTCCCGATTCTGAATATAAGATAGCGATCTCCCTCGATCTCTTTCATACAACCTTCTGAAATGAATCGTCGTTTGCGTCGATAGATGTCGGATTCAGTGGGTGATTAGATGATTGGTCTAGCTCTCGTTCACGATGAGTTAAGTTGCTTGCAAACTGGTCTGCGTCGACACTCTTTATTGAATGTCTCTCGTCAGGTGCTTTCTTTCCATGAGACGAATGTGAATCGTCGTTCTCTGAATGATTTTTTTCTCGTTCTTGAACAGAGTTCGCGCCGGTCACAAGTCTCGATACTGTGCGCGCAATATTGCTTAGTTTTTTACTCTGTCCCATTAACTGGTCAGAAAGTCGCGCTGCCGTATGGGCTGCACTATTATTGGATTGTGTACTTTGATCCATTTGCGACATGGCTTTAGCAATTTGTTCAATACCAAATTGTTGCTCGCGAGCCGCTTCGCTAATATTTTCAATTTGACTTGAAATGACCGATATATCTTTAGCAATTTTCGCAAAAATTTCTTGCGCTTGGCCGGTAACAATTTTGCCTTCAGATACTCGCTCTAAGGTACTCTGCAGAATATGCTCGACCTGCTGACGACTGTCGTCAATCAGACTACGAATTTCCTTCGCGGCGTTACCACTCGTTTGAGCAAGGTTTCCGACTTCCTCAGCAACTACTGCAAAACCCCGACCATGCTGACCAGCACGTGCGGCTTCAATCGAGGCGTTAAATGATAAGAGCTGAGTCTTACCTACAATGTCATTAATGATATTAGTTTTTCCCGAGATATCGTTAATGATACTCGAAATATTTTGGAGGTGACGATTCGCATCTTCAATGGAATCCATGGAATGAACCATTCGTTCCATAATTCTACAACCTTCATCGGTTTGGTCTTTTACTTTACGAGCCAGATCCTGTGAACTCACCGCTTGAGTGGAACTTCGCGAAACCATACTAGCCATCTCAGACATAGAGGCGCCAGTCTCTTGTATCGCTGCAGCCTGTTCAGTTGAACCCGAGGATACCGTTTGTGAGGCGGACGCTAAATGCGCACTCGACATACTCGCAATCGCTGCTTCTGACTCTAGCTTAGAGACCGAATTAATAAATGCTTTATTGAGATGATTCACAGTAATCACAGCAATCAGGCAAGACGGAACCCAGGCAAGCAGGGCTAGCACAAGCGCTATTAAGCGATTATGTGTAATGTCATCCATGCGTTTTACCAAAAGATCGTCCAGCACATCAGCAGCTTTAGACCAAAAGGCCAGTGCCGCTTCCAATGTTTGATCACCTATGCTGCCGATATCCTCCAGCTTTCCTTCTCCTGTTGTTGACTTCGCAACCGACTGAAGCTTGGTGGTGAAATGTGTCACGGCATTCTCGAATTCTTTATATGCTGGCGGAATATCTCGCTGCAGTGATGGCATCAATCCACCGAAGTTTTTATCCTCCATTAGAGCCGTCTGCATATCTCCCATCACACGACCCATGTCATCAGTTAATTGCAACGCATAAATTTGAAGTTTAAGCTTCTGCTCTTCACTTAAATTAGTTGTGCCTATTTCCTTAAGATAAATGGTTGCTTCTTGCAGACGATCTTTCATTAAAGGCAATGCCAAAAGGGTAGTGTCCATCATGTAATAGCTGTCTAAATCAGGATCTAAAATCAGATTTGATGTGTCGCCAGCATGATTAATTGCGAGTCGTAGTGAATCAATCAACGGCTTGAAATGCTCTGATAGATTGGCTGCAGTCAAGGACGGACGTTGTTTTTCTAGATTTTCCCACATCGATTTGAGCGATTGAGTCGACGCTTTTTCACGCTTTCGCGAACCAAGTCCCGTTGCCGTAAACTGCAGTTCTTCGCCAAGCTTTGCATCAACATCGTCTAATTGGCTAATATCTCGCTCAATTTGACCGTGAACCAGATTAATTCGACCATCGACATCAACTCCAGGTCTTAACGAAGACGCCAAGAGAATTTTATACTGACCCACATGGGACAATAAGGCCTCCAATGGCCTTTGATACTCTAAGCCTTGATGCTCTTTGGTGCTAAATTCGAGGTTTTTATTCTTCTCGAGTATCAAAAAATACACCAAAACAGCGCATGGCAGGACATAGGCCGCGTTGACAACAATTAATTTTCTCGAGAACGACCAATTTTTAAACCAGTTCATGATGCCCCCTTGTGATCTGAAATTCCTTGATCCAAACGCGCCAACGCTGGAAAAATATTAAAATCAAATTTTTTCGAAATTTCGTCGATGTCGATCCGTGAGATGAGCTGCCCTCTAAAACGGGCCATTGTCGGCAAATCTGGGTCGATCTGTAAATCGGCGACAGCTTCGATATGTTCAACCATAAATGCCCATGATCCATGAGGTCGATCGACCACCACTAAAGGTCCTGAGGTCTTCAGCTTGGGCAACTGTAACACCGATGCCAGATCAAGAACCGGCAAGACGTCCCCGCGAAGATCAATGCAGCCAATAAAGGGTTCATACAAGCCAACCGTTTTTTGACAATCGGTGGAGGTGTTGATTTCCCGTATACTTGTAAGCTCAGTGGCTAATAAACGCCCTGATACGTAGAAGATCAAATGCCTTTTTTGGGTCGCCATTTCAGACGCCATCTGCACTCCATCAACGTCTGATAATGCGCTTGCGTCATGATCTAACATTCCAACAGATTCTACATGGCGACGCATGAGTGTAGGTAGGCTCAAGATAACGCAAGGATCACCATCGCCTAGGATGGACCCGCCAGTGTAACCAGGAATTAGATCCAGTGTTGCCGGTAGTGTTCTGATGGCGACCGGTTGTTGCCCTAAAATAGCATCGACTTGAAATGCCATCATATGTTGGCCAGATCCAACTAGCAGAGCCGGTTTAATGGAGTCGACAATTCTTTCCACGTCCGAAGAGTGTCTCTCGTTTTGCGATGAAAACTTTGGTAGGTGATCCTCAAGATACTCGACTGCGACAATCTTACTTCTTAATGTTAAAAGACGTCCACGAGAGGATGCTGTTTCAAGTTTCAAACTACTAAGATCGACAATTTCTGAGACATCTTGCACAGGAACCGCATAGCGGCATTTTGAAACTTCAACAATGAGGACATCCATAATGGAGAGTGTCGTAGGCAAAGAAATATGAAACGCGGTTCCCTTGCCGGCACTGCTTGCGACCTGAATTCCTCCACCGATGGCTTCTGTTGCTTTTTTTACAACATCCATACCAACGCCTCGACCAGAGACGTCGGTTATTTTCTCTGCGGTAGAGAATCCTTGTAAAAAAATAAATCGATGAATTTCGCTAGTACTATATTTTTGATCGTCGCGAGCGAGATTTTTTTCGATCGCTTTCTTCAAGATGCGTTCGACGTTAAGCCCTCTACCATCGTCACTGATCGTAATAACAACCCCGCCAGGGCTCGGTGTGCCATCGAATCTAATGGTTGCCACTTCGTTTTTATTTTGGGCAAGCCTATCTTCTGGTAATTCTATTCCATGATCAATTGCATTACGGATCACATGCATCAAAGCCTCTGTAATTCGCTCGATGACAGCTCTGTCGAGCTCTACATGTTCTCCAGTTGTCACAATTTCAATTTTTTTATTCTGCGCTCTCGCCAGATCAAGACTTGCTCGCTCAAGGCGTTGAAATAGGTTCTGCAGCGGTTGCATACGAAGCGATAACGCTAGACCTTGTAAGTCTTTAGCAATCTTTTGCATCAACTGAATTGCGTTATCGCAGCTTTTTGCATGCAACTGACCGTTCTGCCGTGCATGCCAGACAATCGCCTGCTGTGTTGATATTTCACCTGCATGTTGGATGAGCATATCTAATTTATTTGCAGCAACCCGAACTGTTTCCGCTGATTTTACAGAACTAGTTGGGACTGATTTCTTATCATGAATAACTGCTTCCTCAGGGTGCTTATCGCCCGGAGGATCGACAATCGTTACAGCTTCAGATTGAAGTTGTTCGTTCGAAGTTGCCGCCACTTCGAGAGCTACCTCACTAGCCTGGCCATCAACTTCTCCCAGCAATAACGCGGCTTGAGCTACTTTCTTATCTAGATCCGCCGGCACAAACTTGGCGTCACTTCGGAGAGTCACCACCCAAGATGAAAGAATGGACTGGGCTTCAAGAAGTAATTGAACCAATTTCGAAGGGTGCGTAAGTTTTCCGGCGATCAGTTTCGAAACAAGCTCTTCTAGCTGATGAACGAAATTCCTGAATTCGTTTAAACCAACAGCAGCCGAGCCACTTTTTAGATTATGAGCCGATCGGTATAATGCCTCGGCAGCTTCAATATTATTTGTTTGTTCATAATCAAGACATGATTTTTCCCAAGTCGCCAAAATATCGGCAGCTTCATCCAAAAAAAATGGGAAAAACGAATTATCTTCGCTCATGTGACTCAATCTAAATTAAATTTTTTCGACATTTGGATCATGTTTTGACTTATCGTAAGCCTGCTTCATTTTCGTCTTTAGATCTGCAACCGTAAAAGGTTTGATCATGTACTGACTGACGCCGCTCTGAATGGCTTCCATAATATTGCCGCGTTCGGCTTCACCTGTAAGTAAAATGAACGGAAATGTTTTGCCCCATTCTTCTGCTCGGACCTTTTTTAAAAGCTCAATGCCTTTCATTTTCGGCATTGTCCAGTCACTGATAATGAGGTCAAAAGGCTTCTTTTCATTGCGCGCATGCTGAATCGCAGCCCATGCCGCCTCCCCGTCACTAGCTTCAACAAAATTTTTATACTCCATCGCCGTAAGAGCCTGTTTCACCATCGCGCGAAACATCGACATATCGTCAACAACTAGTACTTTTGTGTGAAGAGGAAACATGGAGCCTCCGAAAAAAATTGATTCCATAAATTTATTACGCATGAATTTACGGCATCTCTAAATTGTACGGAGCTACATGAGTCATGTAAAGAATGACGCATTTGCGATTTGGACAAAATTCTTTTGATAAAAAGGAAAATTTTTCCTTTATTGCCAATAGTTTGAATCCGCAATTTTGGTGAATACTTCAATCAGGCAAAATCTTCACCAAGCTTAAGTCTAGTGGTCTACGCACCCCGGCATGAGTTGGATCAAATTCCAAATCAATGCGAACGAGTATCGTATTCAAAGTATCTAAGCGTATCCAATCCTTTGCATCTAATTCTGCTAAATCGAAATCTGTGAAATTTAGTGGACACACATCCCCATCAAATTCTCCCACTTCAGTTTCATTCGGCACGAGGAGAGGTGCACCATGGCTGCGACAGACGATCGGTCTAACCTCGTAGATCAGGCAAGAACCACTTTCAGATAGAAATCTGCAATATTTCTCGCCTTGACGGGGGCTATTGTCCGCTTCAACAAGTTCCGCGATTTTCTCGGGAAATTTCGATAACCACTCTCGAATATGTTGAGCCTCGACGTTTGTAATCGTTAAACCGGCCTTACAACAGCCAAAGCATCCTTTCCCGCATTGAAATTGCTGCGGGTAGCGATTCTGAATTTCAGAAAATTTTTCTTCAACCCGCTTCAAAAGTTGCCTGTAGTGATCGAAGCGGTTATTATTTTCCATATGAAAACTTCCCCTATTCACAAGAAATATAAGCACATAACATGAGCCGTCGTTCAGATATTCATTGGCAATCTCATATTATCAGATATACGGCTGGTCTAATCATCGCAGAAGCTACCTCCTATATAGTATCTATCTCGTCCATTCACGACTGTAGCATGTTAAGGCTCACAGTTCATAGTGGTGGGCTAATGACTCTTGGTCGTATTTTTTTTGCGCTGGCGGTTGCCATACTTATTGGAATTCCCGCCCCAGTTGCGGCGATATTTGCTGGACTTCTAACAAGTCCTTTGACGGGTTCAGCTCTAACCGCGTCCGCCTTTATCGGCGCGCTTGCCATTTGGTTTATCCTAGGCCGATTTGCGGGTCGAGATCATCCTCTTGCTCAAAGTTTCGGGCGCTGGGCCTCAGGCAAACTTTGGTTCACCGATCTCATGGCTGCACGAACTCACTCGGGTTTTCATTGGGTTGCTGAGTATGTTTACCGAACTCCCATACCGCCAATTCTATTCGCAGCTTTTTGTGGTGCAAGCGTTAAAAGCCTGAGCATAAGTGAGTTACTAACCGGAGCATTTATAAGCCTGATTGCAATGATAATAGCCTTCTCATTGGCAGGAGGAAACATTGGTTGTGCACTACTAGACCATGTGCAGGGCTTACCAACCAAGGAACATGTGATTCCAGTCCTCATCAGCGTCTTAGCATTAATTGCTGTTTCAAAACTTAGATCAAGGATGTCACTATGACGAATCAAGATCGACGATCCATCGAACGATGCCCAGTTTGCCAAGGCCCAGCTATTGCAGATGTAACTAAATCAAACCATGTAAGATGTAGAAACTCTACATGTAAGCACAATCACGCTGATGTAAAATGCCCGCGTTGTTCCGCAACCGACATCGCTCACGTGACCTTTAAAAATAACCTTTGGCACTATACTTGTTCAGATTGCGAAAATATGTGGACCTTACCAAAACCATGATTTTTAGGGGATTTACCCCCCCACGACACTTCCAAGATCCATAATCGGCAAGTACATTGCGATGACAAGTATCCCAACTATAATACCGATAAAGACAATCAAAATCGGTTCAATCAATGCGAGCATATTTTTCACCGCTAAATCAACTTCCTCGACATAGAAATCACTGACTTTAATAAGCATTTCATCTAGTTTTCCAGCTCGTTCTCCCACTTCGATCATACTAACAACCATCAAAGGAAAAATAGGACTTTCGCTGATAGGTTGACTTAGTAATTGACCTTGCTCAACACGGCTTCTTGCATAGAGCACCAGTTTTTCGATGATGACATTGCCTGCCGAAGAAGCACAGATAGAAAGAGCTTGAATGATATTGACACCGGCGCTCAGCATGGATGACATCGTAGAACAAAACCGGCCGACAGCAATCTTCCGCACCAAATCACCGATGATCGGAGCCGTTAAAGCGAATTTGTGAATAACATTCTTCCCTGAAACTGTTTTACTCCACAAGTGCAGCCCATAGCCACTCGCAACCATCGATCCCAAGATCAAATACCACTTCGCGACCAGGAAGTCGGAGAGATCAATTACGGCTTGAGTCAGACCCGGCAGAGGTTTACCGGCTGAACGAAATTGACTTGCAAACTCTGGAATGACAAAAATAAGTAATCCACCTACCACTAAAAATGCAACCCCGATAATCACTGCTGGGTACATCATTGCCGATAAAATCTGCTTTTTTATCTTTGCGGCCTTCTCAATATAAACAACTAATTTAACGAGAATGTCCGCCAATCGTCCACTCTCTTCACCGGCACGAACCATTGATACATATAACACATCAAAGGTTAGAGGATATCGAGCTAAGGAATCGCTGAATTTCTGTCCTTCTTCGATTCCTCTCTGAACGCTATTTACGATTTCACCAAATCCAACACGACTTTGTTGCTTTGCGAGAATTTGTAAAGACTGATTTAGCGGAACACCAGAAGAAATCATCGTCGCTAACTGTTTTGTAAAAATAATGATCTCTTTATCTGAAACCTTTCCTGTTTTTCCGCCAGAAAAATTTACATTTCCTTTTGAATCAATTTTTATGCGTCCACCTAAGAGTGACATCCCACCGGCTACGGTGCCATCCTCGCCGATTTCATCCAATCGAATAACCCGCAAACGCATTCTCGCCAAGTGCGACTTTGCCAAATCTTTATTCGCGCCGCTGATAACGCCGGTTCGAGACTTGCCGCTACTATCTAAAGCTTTGTATTTATACTGGCCCACAATTTACCTCATTTACGTATCGAAACTGGGGCTGTAGGGCGAATCCCTAATTTATTGGCAAGTAGCATTTCAAGCTCCTGCACCTCCGAACTTAATTCCAAAGCCTGGGGTACCGTAATCATTTTCCGTTCAACTAATTGAACTAAAGATTGATTCAGCGTCTGCATGCCAGATTGATCTTGTCCCGTCTGCATGGACGAATAAATTTGATGAAACTTATCTTCACGGATCAGGTTTCTTATTGCAGTATTGGGAATCATAACTTCCATAGCAAGACAACGCCCTCCGCCTTGAGCCGGAAGTAATAGTTGTGAGATTGTAGCTTGTAGATTTAAAGATAGCTGTGAGCGTATCTGCAGCTGTTGCGCTGCTGGGAAAACATCAATTAATCGATTTAAAGTTGAGACACAGGAATTTGTATGAAGCGTCGCAAACACCAGATGTCCGGTTTCTGCCGTGGTTATAGCAAGACTGACAGTTTCTAGATCACGCAATTCCCCCACCAAAACAACATCTGGATCTTGTCGTAAAGCACTTTTTAATGCACGAGCAAATGATTTTGTATCCCCACCAACTTCCCGCTGGTTAATAAGACAGTTCTTATTTGTATGCATAAATTCTATAGGATCTTCGATAGTCACGATATGATCGGAACGAGACTGATTAATGTAATCAATCATCGCCGCTAAAGTTGTCGATTTTCCAGAACCGGTCGGCCCAGTCACAAGCACTAAGCCTCGTGGCAAATTGCACAATCGTTCAAGCACAGGAGGTAAATTCAAATCTTTTAAAGACTTGATGGAATAGGGAATAACGCGGAACGCCCCAGCGACAGCACCGCGCTGCATATAGATATTCGCACGAAAGCGAGAGAGACCTTTCACGGCAAACGAAAGATCGATTTCGTGTTCTTCTTCAAAAATCGTTTTCTGAGTTTCAGTTAGAATACTATAGCATAACTTCATTGTCTCTTGCGGTGTTAACGGTGGAACGTCCAAAGGATAGAGCCCCCCGTCTAGACGTAGTCTTGGTGGCGACTCTGATGAGATATGCAAGTCGCTACCGTTCTGGTCAACAAGTGCTTTAAGTAATTGTGGTAAAGTATACGACATAGAACTCCTTATACCGCCACGTCGGTACTCACGGGATCTCTTCCCGCAGTATCTGAAACCGTGACCGTCACTACTTCTTCAGCAGAAACTAAACCTTGAGTCATCTTAATCAATGCACTCTGACGAAGAGACTTCATTCCCGTTGCCATGGCCAATTCTTTGATATCGATCGCCGATTTTCGATCGAGGATTGCTCTTTTAATTGCATCATTCAGAACTAATACTTCATGAATACCAAGGCGCCCACGACTTCCTGTTTGCCGACAGTTGGAACAGCCCTTGCCTTTATACGCCTTAAACTTCGAGGCGTACTGCTCTGGCACCCCTAATTCGATCATAACTTGCGGTGTTACCTGTTCATCAACTACTTTGCATTTTTCGCAAATTTTTCGGACAAGCCGCTGCGCAACAACACGTGTTAGTGCAGAAACTAAGTTGAATGGCTCGATCCCCATATTCAATAATCTTGAAATGGTCTCTGACGCAGAGTTTGTGTGTAGAGTTGATAAGACAAGATGTCCTGTAAGCGAGGCTTTAACCGCGATTTCTGCAGTTTCTAGATCACGAATCTCACCAACCATGATGACATCTGGATCCTGTCTTAGAAAAGCCTTTAATGCTAGAGCAAAGGTCATTCCATGTTCACTTCTTACGTGCACCTGATTAATACCGTCAACTGTGTACTCTACAGGGTCCTCAGCTGTCATAATGTTCGTATCAACTTTATTAAGATCAGCTAAAGCAGAATATAAGGTCGTTGTTTTCCCCGAACCTGTAGGCCCAGTTAATAGAACCATCCCATATGGAGCATGAATCGCATCCTTAAATCGCTTGAGATCATCTTCCGCAAATCCGAGTTTAATCATATCTAATTGCAAAGCGCTCTTATCAAGT
>CAZUYQ010000024.1:25537-31853 GCA_964624705.1 uncultured Polynucleobacter sp. | reverse complement strand
CACGATTTTCTCGCCGTGGGGTGTTGGCACAGAGTTCACTCGGAAATCCACCGGTTTTCCACCAATGGATAGGCGAATATTTCCATCCTGAGGTTTTCTCGTTTCAGTAATATCCAACTTCGACAGAATTTTTACTCGCGTGATTAACATCGCCTTATACTGCAATGGCACTTGATAGAGCTCAATGAGCTCACCGTCAATTCTAAGACGAATTCGAACCAACTTCTCGAAAGGTTCGATATGAATGTCAGACGCACCGCGACTTAGACATTGCATAAGCGCATCATTCACAATTTGAATGACAGGCCCTTCACCGCGCTCAGTTTCACCAATTTCACGCCGGCTTTCTTCTTGCGCTACCGGAGGAGGGCTTACATCGCCTGATTGCAAGGACCCTATATTTAAGGTATTGCCATAATACTTTACAAGAGCATCTGAAATACTCTGTTCGCTTGCCAAAACTGGTCGCAGGTTACTGCCAGTTTTAAAGCTAATGGTTTTGATATCTTCAACATCGAATGGGTTGGTCATTGCAAGAATAATATTATTCGCGGCTCTTTCAATAGGGATAGCTCGATACTTCGTAGCAATTTCCTTTGGAATCAGATCAATAATATTTTGCGGAATGTCTCGGTCTGCAAGATTTGCAATGGGTATGCGATATACTTCACTAAAGGCTTCCAGAACTTTTCCGCTCGGAGCTTTTCCAGACGAGTCCAACACATGGATCAGCGACTGCCGTTGTTCTAACGACGTTGTTTCGGCCTTCGCAATGTCTTCCTGCGAAAAACCAAGTTTTAATAACTTATCTTTGAGCTGAGCAAGCATGCTCTTCTCTCTCCCAAGATTTAAGCTGACCACTCGAAAGATATCGGCTCAAATCATGGAAGAGTTTAAAATACTAGGATGATCGTATTTGGGTTAAGCGAAAATTCTGGCATAAATAACTGAAGGATTCACATGTTGCATTCTCAGAAATCTCATATTTGTGAATGCAATCATCTTTAAAATCTCGTTTTCTGTAAATCTAGGTACCTTTTTTTGCTCTCTCATAAACTTCAAAATTTGTTTACGGGATTTTTCAGGATGAATAATAATACCCTGACCTAACCTATAGCCTTCATCAGATGAAAAAATAAACCCCTGAAATATAGATTTCTTTGCCATAAATTTTAAAGTTTCTTGCTCTTTCGGGACAACCTTATAAGAACGCAAACTAAGTAAATCACGAATAAGTATCTGATCGTCGCCTGATTTCAAAACTTCGAAAACTGAGTGGCGAAAATCACAGAAAGACTGCCAGCACTTATTCTTCAATAATTGTAGTCCGGAACTTTCTTTTATGAACGCCATAAAAGGAGTAAGAGAATCTAAATTTCCAGTCATTGTTCGTTCTAAAACACAATATTCCAAAAAATAGTTCATTCTATCTTGATAAAATGGATCTTCCGGGAAAGCTTTGCCCCACTGAGCCAAAAATGTGTCCAAAGGTTCGACAAAATACTCTTTACCCCGACGCGTCGCGACCCATTCAACGACTTCCTCTAAGCAGTCTTCAAGCCCCATGTTCGACGTTCTTTCTTGCATGGTCTGACCGCCTACTTGTTGGTGAACAACTGAACTTACTTTTTCAAAGCTACTTTCCAGCACCATTCTGTGGACCTTTCTCCAATCAAAGGAAATCGAACAACCAACGGTAACCACACCGCAAATAGACTTTCGCCACAAATACGGTGAAGCGCAGGTGCTAAATCCTTATTAGTTGCAAGAAGCTTCTGCGTAAACATAATATCTTCCAAGGGAAGATAAACACCATAAGCAAGAAAGTGCTTTTGCACAGTACGCTGTAAATCAAGTTGAACTTGTTCGCTACCTTTCGTAACCACTTCATTTTCGATGTTTGGAAGAGTGAGTGCAGCAAACACCGAGCCAAATGTGGGCCACAAAGACCAGGCCGCCGCGACTAAAACTGCAGCCAACAAATTAGCTAAACGAAGATTAATGCGGCGGCTATTCCTGCTGCGGATTGAGCCCATCATCATTTTTTCTGCTGCCACAAGACCTCCGGAATCTTCAGTCCATAAGAGATTTCTCGGCATATAATAAAAAACCAATCTGATAACCGATTTAGGTAAATACGAACCTCCTCACGTACAGGTTCTGACTCTGCAAGTCTCACCACAGATCGTTCGGCTCGTCGACACACAGTACGAGCCAAATGGGCTGTTGAATTCGCAAGGTGTCCACCTGGTAAGATAAAATTAGCCAATGGCTCGAGGTGAGTATTTGCTAAATCCATTTCATCTTCCAAGCGTTTTATATGTACATGAGACACTACTTGCTGTCGTTCCACATTAAGATGTTCCAAAGGCATCGATAGTTCGCCACCGACATCAAAAAGTTCATTCTGAATGATCGCGAGACGGACGTTCAATTCCTTGAAATGCTCCTGTTGCTCATGGATGTCCTTGATTAGGATATCACGCAACATTCCGACAACAGCATTTAATTCATCAACAGTTCCGTAAGCCTCAATGCGTGGCGACGACTTTGTAACCTTCTCACCAGACGCAAGCATCGTTGTGCCTTTGTCGCCTATTTTCGTATAAATTTTTGATAAGCGAATGCTCAAGGTATTGTCTCCGATCTAAAAACGAATAAGCTCCGGTTCATTTTAACCGGAGCTTATTAGACTGTCACGATCGGGTTCATACTTCTCGTGAAAAAAATCAATCGTCCGAATCATTGCCCGATTTAAGGAGATCCGTCGGAGGAACTTGACGATTTACGCAGTCGCGCAATTTATCAGAAGGATGGAATGTTACTACGCGACGAGCAGTAATTTCTATCTTTTGTCCAGTATGAGGATTGCGTCCAGGACGTGAACGTTTTTCTTTAACAATCCACTTGCCGAAGCCTGAAATTTTAACCTCACGGCCTTCCTCAAGTTTTGCTTTTACATCTTCCAGGATCATCTCCAGGATATCTTTGGCTTCTTTGACAGGGTACCCGACTTTATCGCGAATCAATTCGATCAAGGCATCCTTAGTCAGCGTGGACATGTGTTCTCCTCTGATTTCCCAGTAAGTACAGGCAATATGTGTCGTAAGACCTTGTATTATTATGCATCTTTCACAATCGATAGTGCAAGTCCCAGCCAAAGATCTTCTGTAAATAGATGTAGCACATATACCCCAACTTATTGTATTTATTAAATAAAGTCGAAAAATTAAACATTTAAGGAAAGGCCTAAAAATGACCCGTCTTAAGGCTCTTAGTACAGGTTTTGCCTTACTAGTTTTAGTTTCTGGACTGTTTTGGACCTCAATTCGATGCCAGGGGCTGAGCAAAAATGACCTCGAAAGATGGAACCATGGCAAGATTACCCGCGATGCACACGATATTTACGATATTCAAGCAGAAACATGGGGAAAATTGGCCGAAAGCCAAGGATTTGTCTTAGCGGGCGAACGTTTTTTTCAAATGGATCTCTTACGACGCAAGGCTTCCGGCAGACTGGCCGAATTATTTGGTAGCGGTGCACTCAATTCAGATCGCAAGCAAGCAGAACAAGACTGGCTTGGGACAGCTGATAAAGCTGTGACCCTTTTACCTATAGATCAACGAACTGCCTGTGAAGCTTATGCGAGAGGCGTAAATCACTTTTTGCACACTCACCGGTATCGGGTGGGAATCGAGTACTTAATCTTGCGATCAGCACCAGAAGATTGGCAATGCCGAGACACAATTCTGGTTGTAATGACCATGATTGATAGCATGACTAACTTTGAAAAGGACGAGATTATTTCTTCACAATGGCGTTCTCATTTGCCAGTCACATGGTGGACCTGGTTTTATGATCAATCCCATCCAGATAATCATCCGTTGATTGAGATCCAACCAGGTTCGACAAAAAAAGTGTCCAACACTCTTCCGCCCAAGAAAACTTGGCTGACTAAGAAAACTGTCGAATCGCAAGAACTTAAAACTGAAGACAAACCGATAAAACCCGCAAATGGCTCAAATAGCTGGGCATATCGCGGCACAAACGGAGCGTGGCTTGCCAATGATCCTCATATTGGTTATCAAGTTCCACAAGTGTGGTTTGCCCTAAAATATCATACTCCTTCAACTGGTCGCGTCGCCGGAACCGCGTTACCTGGCCTTCCAGGCGTTCTTATTGGCGCAAACGAAAACCTCGGGTGGGCTCTTACCAATACCATGGAGGATGTGGACGATCTACTGATCGAAGAACTGGATTCCACTGGAACCCAATATCGAGGTTTTCAGCTTTTAGATGACAAAAATTTTTTGCCACTTGAGATTACAACCAGAACCATAAAGGTTCGTGGTGCTCCTGATGAAATCATCTCAATAAAAAAAACTATTCGAGGGCCAATTATCCATCGTGATGAATTTCCCGATGTTCCACTCAGTCGCCAATGGATCGGACTTCATCCGAAGTGGCTACAAATTCCTATGGAAGCATTGAATACGGCAAAAGATTGGCAATCCTTCAACGAAGCTCTCGATCATTTTCAAAGTATTCCTCTCAATTTCACAATGCTTGATCGAGAGAACAATATCGGATACCGCGTGAGTGGAGTTGGTATAAAACGCCGCGCCATCGGAACCCTGGTCCAGCAGGCTTCTACGGGAATGTGGAGCGAAGCAGACATCGAACCATCATCAAGTAGATATCGACTCTACCTTTCAAATACAGCACAAAAAAATTACCTTGCCACTGCGAATCAACGTATTTGGGATGATCATCGGTACCATCATTGGGCCGATGATGATCGCGTCCATCGCATCGAAAATCTACTTGTCGACAAAACTAATTTGAGCGAAAAAGATATGGAAACGATGCAACTAGATACTCATGTTGAGTTTCATCTTCAGACCATACGCTGGCTTTTAAAATATGCGCAAACTGGTACCATTCCACAAAAAGAATATCAAAGATTAGACCAATGGAAAGGCGACGCCCGGCAGGATCCTTATACAATGACCATAGCCATACAAGTCATTGACATGCTGCGTTCCTTCACATTTTCTCGACTAAAGCAAAAAGCTACTTCCCTTCAGGACACTCCACCTCTCAGGCGCATCATGTGGCGAAGTTGGTACTTAAAAGCGTTTCAAGATGACAACAATTTCATGCCGCTAGGGACAGAGGCCAAAGAATTAGCGACCGCAATTAGTCGCGAATTATTTAACTCTCCGGAATTGAGTAAACAGAAGCCTTATTTCATGACAAACGCGCAAACAACTCAGCATCCTTTTTCAGGCAGAATTCCGCTTATTGGACGGCTTTTCTCTATTAACAATCCGGATCAATTTGGCTACGCAAATGCCCTGCTTGCGGAATCACCCAATCACGGGCCCTCAACTCGGCTGATATGGGATTTGCGGCATCCGGAAAATAGTCGTTGGGCGTTTCCTATTGGTCAAAGCGGTCATATTGGATCTGGTCATTTCAACGATTGGCAAGAACTATGGGCAAAAGGGGAATTCGTGCCTGTTTTCTAACCAGACGCTCATTCAGAGGCGCAATAAACAATGCATTTTTTAATTTTGTTCTTAATCAGGCCAGGTTATAACCTACGTATAATTCTGAGACATCACTATTGTTTGAACGGAGATGACGCATGATCGAAGTATCTGGGCTCACTAAGCGGTATGGCGATATCAACGCCCTAACCAATGTCTCCTTTACTGTCGACAAAGGTAAAATCGTTGGTTTTCTTGGAGCCAATGGCGCCGGAAAATCCACGACGATGGATATTCTTTGTGGATATATCGGAGCGGATCAAGGCAGCGCAAAAGTCGCGGGCTACGACATTACAGAACAACCTATTGATGCGAAGAGACGACTTGGTTATTTACCAGATGTACCACCACTTCATACCGACATGATTGTCGACGACTATGTAACCTACGCAGCAAAGCTGCATAAAGTTGCAAAAGATCAAATGAAAGTTCGTGTGGATTCCACCTTAGAGAAGCTTGCCCTTGGAGATGTTCGTCGCCGTGTGATCGGCAACCTTTCAAAAGGTTATCGTCAACGCGTTGGTTTAGCTCAAGCACTTGTACACGACCCAGAAGTTCTTGTGCTCGACGCACCTACGGAAGGCCTCGATCCAACTCAAATTAGTGAAATGCGAAAACTCATTCGTAGCCTCGCAGGTCAACACACTATTCTGCTTAGCTCTCACATCTTATCGGAAGTACAAAGTACCGTTGATAAGATTGTTGTGATCAATAAAGGCAAAGTTGTTGCTCAGGGTTCTTATGAAGAGCTCTCTGCGTCCTT
>CAZUYQ010000024.1:20313-25527 GCA_964624705.1 uncultured Polynucleobacter sp. | reverse complement strand
GAAGCATCTATCGTTTGCGTGTCGCTCGCGACAGCGTTCGAGCACTCGCAACCATCAACACCATGCAAGGTCTTCACACCGCCCGCGCTACCGGCAATGGCGAAGAAATTGAGTTCGCAATTGCGAGAACCTCGAATGATCAAATTCTTGATGATGTCGCACGTTCTGTGATTGATGGTGGATTTGGATTGCGTGAACTTGCTCTAAAAACAAGAAGCCTTGAAGAAGTCTTCTTGCAACTTACAAAATAAACGATCGATATCTAATTCAACGTCTCACAATTGGGAGTTCATTAATGAGTAGCATTCTTGCCATATCCGGCCGCGACCTAAAGGCGTACTTTTCCTCGCCTAAAGCGGCGACTATTTTCGCATTCTTCCTAATTTTTATGGGGTTTTTCTTCAACAACTTCATTCATATGTTTATGCAAATGCAGCAGCAAGCTCCGATGATGGGCGGTCAAGCGCCTACCATCGAGCAATTATTACGCGCACTTTTTTACAATGTTCATTTTATTCTCCTACTTATTGTCCCGGCCATTACGATGGCGAGCTTTAGCGAAGAAAAGAAGAATCAATCTCTGCGGCTTCTCATGACTGCACCCTGCACTGCCACTGAAATCGTCGTCGGTAAGTTTATGGCGGCGGTTGGATTGATGGCGCTTGTGCTCCTAGCATCGGCGGTCTACCCATTATTCACCATCACTCATGGCAATCCTGACACGGTCGTAATTTTGACAAGCTATCTTGGTATTTTCTTGCTTGTCTGTTCACAGATTGCTTTTGGTCTTTGGGTGTCGTCCATGACAAGCAACCAGTTGATGGCCTTTATTTTCACAATGTTCGGATTGTTCTTTCTCCTAATTCTTAACTGGATGGCGGCAAGCCTTGGAGGCGGGGGAGTGCTAGAGTCGATTCTCAAATACATCGCATCATCGGATCACGTTGATGCCTTTTTCAAGGGAACCTTATCTGTCGGACACACCGCTTATTTCATTTGTTTTACAGCGATGTTCTTATTTTTCACTAACGTCACTCTTGACTCACAGCGCTGGAGATAATCAATATGCGTACCGGACTTTTTATTATTCCCTTTATTTCTTTATTATTTGCCGCATTCGGCACCATGCTTGCGTCGAGCTTTTCCGAACATGCGCTTATCTTTAAATCGATTGGCTGGGGCGTCGCTGCTGCTCTCATTCTCTTGTGGATTTGGTTGGATCTTGCGGGCTTCAAAAATTTATTCTCACGTAAGGGCGCAAAGTACGGCGCAAGCTCAGGCCTCGTAGTTATACTTGGTGTTCTTGTTATTGTTGGTCTTGCCGTTTTGACTGCAAAACCCCGGTTTGATAAAACGCTCGACCTGAGCCGCGATAAAACCAACACACTTTCAGAACAGTCGCTAAAAGCGATTGAAACCCTCAACAAAAAAGATAAAGAAGTCTCCGCAGTTGCTTACTTTCTCGATGCACAGCAAGAATCAACCTTCAAAGATTTGATCAATTTGTACCTGAATGCAGGTGCAAAAATTAAAGTTGAGTATGTGAACCCGCAAAAAGACCCTACGAAGGCCATGGCAGATAAACTTACTAGTGGCAACACCGTGATATTTAGACTTGGTGTTCAAGAAAATCGCGTCACAACGTTCACCGAAGAAAAAATTACCAATTCTTTAGTGAACATTCTTAAAGAGAATGCAAAAAAGATCTATTTCACCAAAGGTCATGGAGAAGGCCAAATTACCGGCAATGACGCCACCGGATTTGATATCTTAGTCCAAGAACTAAAAAACAACCGTTATGACGTCGCCGATGTTTCACTTCTCGAAACGACTAAGGTTCCGGACGACGCGACCACTTTAATTATCGGTGGTCCGAAATATGACTTTAAACCAGCCGAAACAAAGGCTCTTGAGGATTTCATTGGCCGTGGTGGAAACGTCCTAGTCATGGTTGACTCTATGGTCAAAGCCGATGCTTTAAATGACACTCTCACAAAATATGGCATCCGTTATAACACTGATCTTCTCATCCTTCGTCCGGATGATCCGAGAGCCCAACTGATTGGTCAAAACAATGCGATTGTAAGTGATTTCGATGATATGAACCCCGTGACGAAAGACTTTGCAAAAAAGACTAATGTTTCGGTTCTATTTCAGTTTACACGGTCCATCAGTGAGGTGACCGACAACACCGCTAAATTTAAAGTTAGTTTGATCGGCAAAACCGCCTCGGATGCTGGGATCAAAGTAAAGAACGTCACATCGCAAGCTGATCTTAAAAGCATTACCCCCGACCGCGTCGAACAAGGCTCTTTTGCAGCCATTGCTTCCTCTACCGGTAAACAAGGTGAAAAAGAAGTTCGAATTATCGCGACGGGTTCCGTTGAGTTTGCCAACAATCAAGGCGCTCAAGCGAGTGAGCATAGAGATCTTTTCTTGAATATGGTGAGTTATCTGACTCAAGATGATGACTTCATCTCGATCCGCCCCAAAGATCCTGCGAAAAGCACGCTCTCACTCAGTACCCCAGGTGCTATGCTCAATCTGAAATTTATTAGTTTTGTATATCCTTTCATATTCCTCGGAGTAGGGATGTTATTCTGGATGCGTCGGAGGAGTGCATGATTAAAAATTGGAAGAGTGCTGCCATTCTTCTGGTCGTTCTTTTGGCCTTAGGTGGCTTAGCCACATGGGATGAATGGAAGACAAAGCAGGACGAGAAGGCGAAAGAGACCGACAATAAACTCCTGACGCTTAAGGCAGAAGATATCATTGGGCTGACACTTCATTCGCTTCCTGACCCTGATGCTGGTGGCGATAAAGCCGCAAAGTCAGCTCCCGCAGATGCCACAAAAATAACTGACGTAACCGTTAAACTTGTCGACGGGAAATGGGCTTTGACCGCGCCAGTCTCGGAAACTGCCGACCAGCAGACGGTTCAAGACCTTGTAAAAAATATTCTGGATTATAAATATGAAAAGGATGTAACAAGCGGAAAAGATCAGTGGGCGCAGTACGGCCTTAACGAGCCGCGACGGCGTATTGAACTAGAAAACAAAGACGGTAGCAAAACCATTTTGTTTGTAGGTATCAATTCACCCGTTGGTTATAGCGTTTATATCGCAACTGATAAATCCGACAAGGTTTACGCTGGCAGTCAGTATATTGCGACATCCACTGCAAAGACTCTTTTCGATTTTCGTGACAAGAAAGTTATTTCTGTCAACACCGCTGATTTAGCCTCGGTTCAGTTAACCCATAGCGGTAGCAAACAAAAACCGCTGGAATTATCTCGTAAAGACGGTAAGTGGTCGATCACCGCCCCGGAAGCCGCCGACGCCGATACTGCACAGGTAAATAATTTTCTCGATGACATCAGTGGCTTGCGTGCCGCAGAGTTCTTTGATGCGCCGTCCAAGGATCAAGTTGCTGCCTTTGCAAAAAAAGAAAATTATTAAACTCGGCGAAGACGCCAAAGTTAAGCTATCGAAGAACGTGAACGATCTGCGTGATAAGAAAATATTTCAGTTTCAGTCTGCACAGGTCGAGAGCGTTGATGTTGACAGCAAGGAATACGTTCGTGTTAAAGACGAGTGGTATACCAAAGAGGACGCCGCAAAGTTTGATAAGGAAGGTAAGTTCGCAGGGAAAGATGCCGACAAGCCAGTCGCGAAACCGAATCTTCGCGGGTTATTGGTCGACCTCGAATACGCTAAAGCAGATGATGTTTTAGGGCCTGAGAGTGCCGCGGTAAAGAAACTTGCAGCAACTCCTAAAAATCGCATCAAACTGAACTTTGGAGCTGCCACATCGCAGCCACCATTGACCATCGACATCTGGCAAACCGGCGAAAATCCTGATCAAATTTACGTCCGTCCTTCGGGCAGCCCCAAGCTCTTTAAAGCTAAGGCCTCAATCATTGCTTCGATCAATGACGCGCCAAAGTTACCCGCGGAAGATGCCAAATTTCCTCCGCTCGATGGAGCAGCTCCTCAGAATCCATGATGATTTAACTTCTTATGACAAGGCCCCTGTGATTCGTCATAATCACAGGGGCGTTTTTTCTGCTTCAGACTAGAGCAAAAAAGTGCTCGCTGGAATTACGATCAGATCACGACCTAAAATCAGCTGCTTTGAATGAGGATGTACACAAGCTAGCGTGGCACCTGGATTACTTCGCAAAAAACTATTCGCGCTTCCAATAATTTGCGCATTCGGATTTTCTTCTATCATAGGAATTATGCCCAAAGTCGCTTTGCCGCACCGGACCACCAATGGTACAAAGGCGCCTCCGCGAGTCCGATATTGCGAAAATCTACAGATAATTTTTGCTGGCCTGTGAGCGGTATCTAAGATTGATCTGACGTGACTGAGAACTGTCGCACTCCATATAGACAGGTTGTCCAATCGCCCCTCGGCAAGAAAATTAGCTTCACCTGGATCTTCGAAAAGAATGGTTGGCCTCTTCTCTGTGCCTTCCGCCTCAATCAAATGCAGCAGAAATAGAGATTCGAAAGCTACTAGCAACTTACGCAAAGTAGGGACTGAAATTCTGCACTAGCAAATAAAAATGCCCCTATGTAAAAATGGAAAAGGGGTTTTCCGTTTTTACATGGGGGCAACTTCGCTTCGTCGGAGCGTTTATCTTCAGATTCAGACGAAACCCCTAGCCGCCGGTAACTTCACTAGCTGATGATCTCGCAATATTCATAAAAGACTCAGGCAAGACGGTACCAATCGCCAATAAGAGCACAACTGCGACCGTAACAATTCCAATAATAATATTCGAACGTACAGGCTTAATAAGTCCATCAAGAGCGGGGTTCGCATCCATCATATACATCCGCACGATGATGCGCAGGTAGTAATAAAGAGAAATGGTGGAACCAAGGACCGCAATAACGACAAGGGCTACAAGTTCATTGCTAAGTGCTGCGTTGAAGATATAGAGCTTACTGATAAAGCCAACAGTAGGTGGCATGCCGCCGAGACTGAACAAACATACCGCTAAGGCAAAAGACGCCCAAGGGTGCTTCTTCGCGAGACCCGAGAGATCATCAATAATGATATTCTCGCAGCGTTCATTTTCAAGCCACATAATGATTCCGAAAGCACCAAGACTCACGATGATATAAGACATGAGATAAAAGATAATCGACGGAACTTGATGAATGTGAGCTGTGCCCGACATTGAAGCAATCGCTAATGCCATAT
>CAZUYQ010000024.1:2832-20303 GCA_964624705.1 uncultured Polynucleobacter sp. | reverse complement strand
CGATCGATGAGTAAGCCAAGATCCGTTTCATGCTCTGTTGTGCTAAAGCCATAATATTTCCAAATAGCATACTTGCGGCCGCCATAAAGCCAACCGCTGGTAGCCAGACGCCATGGACAACGTCCAAGCCTTGTTCAAAGAGTCTAAGGGCAGCGATCAAAATCATCACTTTCATCGCAGTCGCCATAAATGCTGTGAGTCCAGTAGGAGAGCCCTCATAGGCATCTGGAGTCCACATATGAAAAGGGACGAGTGCCATTTTAAAACCGACACCAGCGAGGATCAAAAGTGTTCCCAATTCGACCCAGTGATGGTTGTTTACTTTACCAATAGACGCGGAAATTTCGCTGATATGAAGAGTGCCGGTTGCCGCGTAAATGAACGCGAATCCAAACAATAAAATTGCCGCTGCGATCGACCCAAGAACAAAATATTTAATCGCGGCTTCCTGGCTCAACTTATTGGGGCTCGTATATCCGATCAAGGCATATACGCCAATACTCGCCATTTCTAAGCCTACAAATAATGTAACCAGGTCGTCGGTACTTACCATTGTCAACATGCCGACAATCGCCATTTGGAACAAAGCAACAACTTCACCACGATAAAACTTTGAATTCAGATACGACGCTCGCATCAATAAACTAACCACCAGCGCAATACCCAGTATTAAGACCTGCCCTAGGTCTCCAAGTTTACCACCGAGGTATCCACCGCTGAGGAAGGACTTTAGCCCGCTACCAGCCTCATTGTAATTGCAAAGGGCAGCTATCAAAGCGAGAGCGAGGGCGCAAATGTTAAAAACAAAGAGCGCTTGCCACTTACTTGCAGCTTTTGAGACGCCGAATAGTAGCGAAATCATTCCTGTAACACACAACAAAAGTATGGGTGCGGCAGCAATATAAAAGGCGGTGCTAAGAGTTGGGACTGTAAAGTTCAAGGTTTGTGTCTCCCTAATTATTGCTGCGAGGACTTGGAATCTGTAGATCCGTCACCCATACGGTACTCGAGTCTATATTCCTGATAATTTTTTGCGAGATGCTCGATCGATGCTCTGGTTTTGCCAATAAACGCATTTGGAAAAATCCCCATGACAATCGCTAAAACGGCGAGAGGTACAAGGTATGCAAACTCTTGAGCGTTTAAATCTTTCAAGTCTTTGTTTTTAGGATTGCTGAGCGGACCAAACAACACCTTGCGACAGAGTGTTAGCATGTAGACTGCACCCAACAAGACGCCCAAACAGGCAAACGCACCGGCGATCGGCATAGCTTGAAAGGTTCCAAGAAGAATCAGGAATTCTCCGACGAAACCACCCGTACCAGGCAAACCGACCGAGCTTAAGGTCGCGATAATAAGTAAGGTCGCAAACCAAGGCATATTGTGTGCAAGACCGCCAAAGTCAGCAAGCTGCCGAGTATGACGACGTTCATAAATAACACCCACCAAGAAGAACAATGCTCCGGTTGAAATCCCATGATTGATCATTTGATACGTCGCACCCGTTAAAGCTTCCACGGAGAGCGAACCACCGGCCATAATGGCAAATGAGCCGACAACTACAAATCCCAAGTGCGAGACCGAGGAGTAGGCGACCATTTTCTTGGCATCGGTTTGGACCCATGCGGTTAAAGCACCATAGATAATCCCAACCACACCGCAGAAGACCAATACAGGAGCGCCGATTTGCAATGCTTGGGGGAATAAAGGAATCACAAAACGCAATAGACCATAGGTTCCCATTTTAAGAAGGACACCTGCCAAGATCACAGAACCAACTGTTGGCGCTTCCACGTGGGCATCAGGCAACCAGGTATGAAAGGGCCAAAGCGGAACCTTAATCGCAAATGCGATTGCAAACGCCGCAAACAACCAAATTTGAGAGTGCAGAGGAACTTTGACCGCATATAAATCAAGAAGACTTGTCGAGTAAACGCCCGTCTGTTTGTAGTGCATGTAGTACAAGACCACTGCAGCGGCGAGCATCAGAAGCGAGCCGATAACAGTGTAAAGAACGAACTTGGTTGCCGCATAGATTCTGCGTTTCCCACCCCAGACTCCAATAATGAAGTACATGGGAATTAACATGGCTTCCCAGAATACATAGAAGAACACAACATCAAACGAAACAAGAGCACCAAGCATTCCCGATTCCAGCGCCAACAACAAAGCAATAAATGTTTTCTGGCGATCATCGTTAACATGCCACTGACTAATAAGGACAAGCGGCATCAAAAACGTAGTCAGAACAACAAGAAGCAAACTGAGGCCATCGATACCCATAATGAACTTCACGCCGAATGAAGGTATCCATTCGTATGCTTCTACAAATTGAAGCGCCGACGTTGAACCATCAAACCAGTACCAAACGTGCAATCCACCTAGAAAACAGATCACGGTGGCTGCCATGGCAACGATTCTTGCGGCTGCTAGCGAAGGAATTACAAGAACTCCTATCATTGCAAGCAATGGAAAGAACGTTAGGAAAGAAAGAATATGCGCATTGATAAAGTTCATGAGGCGTTCCTGACAACTTAGGGCCCAAATGCAGGCCGATCGACAAAATCAGTTAAAAACAAGAATCGAAAATAAACAGACAAGGCCTATCACCAATACCATCGCGTGCCGATGAATCGAGCCACTCATTTTGAAGCTCAATGTGCCAGCGATAAAACGACAAAACTCTCCCACGCCATTGACAATCCCATCGACAATTTTGACATCGACGAACGACCATAAAAACTCTGACATCTCACGAAGTGGTTTCACGAAAACTGCACCATAAAATTCGTCGACAAAATACTTGTTCCATAAAGTATCGTAAATTCCCGAGCAGCTTTTTTTCCATTTAGCCAAGACAGGAGCAGGCCCTTTGCCGTAGAGAATGATCGCAGCACTACTTGCAAACAGCATAATTACAACTGACGCCGCCATTAGGCCCATTTCCAAAGTATGCGAGTATTCAGCTTCTAAGAACTCCCAGTGCTCTTTAGCCTGAGTAGGCATCATCATCACTGGTTCGAGATAATGCGCAAAGGCATTATGACCGCCTAGAACATGTGGAATACCAAGTAAACCAACCGTTGCACTCATCAACGCTAGTATGACCAGAGGCCCCCACATCACTGGACCTGTTTCGTGCGGAGTATGATGCCCGTGATGACTTGCATCATGAGCATGTGCATGATCATCATGATGGGCCTCTCCGCCACGATGCGCACCGTAGAAGGTTAGGCACAGAAGACGAACCATATAAAAGCTTGTGCAACCAGCAGTGACTGCACCAAGCCCCCACATGACGGGGCCTCCGCCAATAAATGTCTTCCAAAGAATTTCATCTTTTGAAAAGAATCCCGCAAAAGGTGGCATTCCAATAATTGCCAAGACCCCAATTAAGAATACAAAGTGGGTGATCGGCATATATTTTCTTAAGCCGCCCATTTTGAACATATCTTGTTCGTGATGCATCGCCACAATCACACTACCAGCGCCCAAGAACATAAGAGCCTTGAAACAGGCGTGAGTCAGCAGATGGAAGACTCCCGCATCAAATGCACCAACACCGCATGCCATTACCATGTAACCCAACTGACTTACAGTGGAGTAGGCGAGCACCTTTTTAATATCATTCTGAACGATCGCAATCGTTGCCGCAAAGAACGCGGTCAAACCACCAATAGTTGCGATAATCGACATAGTTGTCGGAGCTAGATAGAACATGAAGTTTAAGCGGGTCATCATAAAGATGCCGGCCGTAACCATCGTCGCCGCATGGATAAGAGCCGAAACAGGGGTTGGGCCAGCCATCGCATCAGGAAGCCAAATATACAGAGGCAGCTGAGCCGATTTACCTGTTGCGCCGATAAAGAAGCACAGCGTAATCCAACCCACCGCTCCCAGCTTCACCGTGTCGAGCGTTGACGAACCTAGAATATCACGAAGCTCTGTAAAACTAACCGTGCCGAAATGCTTATAGGTCAAGAATATCCCAAGTAAGAACCCGATATCACCAATTCTGTTAACCAGAAAGGCCTTCATACCAGCCGCAGCATTTTTATCTTCACTAAACCAGTAACCAATCAAGAGGTAAGAGCAAAGACCAACGCCCTCCCAACCAACAAACATCACCATGAGGTTGTCGCCCATCACAAGCTGCAACATCATAAACACGAAGAGATTCAAGTAAGTGAAGAAACGGTACGTCTTCTCCTCTTCATGCATATATCCACCGGCATAGATATGAATCAAGGTACCAATACCAGTTACGACCAACATCATCATCGCCGATAGACGATCAACCATATATTTGAAGGGAGCATCAAAACCACCCGCCTTTAACCATTCAAAAGCAAGGAATGTTTTTGGTTGGCCACCTTCATGCATAAATTCCATAAAAACCGACACAGCAGCAGCAAACGCTGTCGCCATCGCCAGTACGCCGACAATATGACTTACCGTCTTAGATGCTTTACGAAGGAAAAGTCCATTAACAATGGCACCAACCAGCGGAGCAAGAAGCATAATCCACAACATACCTGAGTACTCCTTCTCTTAACCGCGTAGTAAACGGAGGAAATCCGTATTGAGTGTGCCATTTTTTCTGAACAAGGCGATCACCATCGCAAGTCCAACCGCTGCTTCACATGCGGCAACTGTGATGACGAAAAGCACCATCACTTGTCCATCCACGTTATTTGCAGAACGTCCCGCGGCAACAAATACGACGTTGACGGCATTGAGCATAAGTTCAATAGACATCAAAACCATAATGAGATTACGCCGAAACAGCGCCCCGCAAATTCCTATCAAAAACATCACACAAGCCAGTACGTAGTAATATTCAACTGCAACCACTATTTAACTCCCCCTCAATCTCAATCTGCGTCCAGCAAACGTAATCCTACAAACCGGGTGTAACCGCTGGCTTGTCTTTTTTTGCAATGAGAATACAAGCAATGATCGATAGCAAAATCAAAATCGATGCAAGTTCAAATGGCCAAATATAAGTTGTCAAAAGTTTCATCGCCACCACGTAGGTATTGCCGCCTGCAGCGTCAATCGCTTGAGTCGTCATACCACCGTCGCCAAGTCCAGTCGGAGAGGCACGAAAAACATTGAAACCCACTACTAAAAATCCAATCAGCGAAAGAATCAAAGTTCCAGCCTCCGGAGCCGAAAATCTAATGGCTTTTAAGTGATCTTCTTTAAGATTGAGAAGCATAATCACAAACAAGAAAAGAACTACGATCGCGCCCGCATAAACCAAGACCTGGATCGCTGCGACGAAGTGGCTATCCATAGACGCGTAGAGACCTGCTAGCAAGAACAGATCGACTACAAGAAAGACAGCGCTTTTCACGGGATGGCGACTCAGCATTACCATCAAAGAACAAAGAGTAATTAAGCCTGCCAACACATGAAAAACAGAATGCGACAGTATGGATAAAATATCAAACATGTCAGTCCCCCTCAGAAACGAACAGCAGCAAGAATGATTGCCGTCACAACAACGTTAAGAAGCCCAAGTGGAATCATATAGCGCCAGCCAAGTGACATTAATTGGTCATAACGGAACCGCGGTATAGTCCATCGTACCCATACATAAAGCCACATAAAAAACGCCGCTTTAGTGACGAGAATAATCATACCGACAAGGCCAGATAGTCCTGGCAATCCAAGCATTTGATCCAGCGAACGAATATCAAAGAATGGAATTTGCCACCCACCAAAGAACACCGTTGCTGCCAAACAAGACAAAACAAACATACTAACGTATTCGGCCAAGAAGAACGCCGCGAATTTGGCCGATGTATATTCGGTATGAAACCCGGCAATCAATTCGCCCTCGGCCTCTGCCAAATCGAAAGGAGCTCTATTAGTCTCTGCAAACATTGAGATCACAAACAACACAAAGGATATGGGAGACAATACAACGCCCCACTGCCAGATATGAGCCTGTGCCTCCACGATTTTATTAAGGTCGAGTGTGCCATACAAAAGGACAATTGGAATAAGCGACATTCCGAGCGGAATCTCATAGGAAATCATTTGGGCGGAGGCACGAAGCGCTCCAAGAAGTGAATATTTATTATTGGAAGCCCAGCCAGCGATCGTCACACCGTAAACTGCCAGCGAAGAGACTGCAAAAATAAATAGAAAGCCTACGTCGACTCGAATAATCGACAAGGGAATCGTATAACCCATGATTGTGATATCAGGGCCATAAGGAATAGCCATGGCTATTAAGAAAGCAGGAAAGACCGAAAAAATAGGAGCAATATGATAGAAAGCCTTCTGCGCACCTTCAGGAACTACTTCTTCCTTAAAGATAAGTTTCACGGCATCAGCCGCTGATTGCAAAAGACCATAAAGACGCCACTTAAAAATCCCAACCCTATTTGGACCTTTTCGACGCTGCATCATTGCTGGAATACGACGTTCGGCCCAAACCATAATCGGCGGAATATTAATGCATAGGCCTGCAATAATCGCAAATTTGAGTAGCGTCGAAATTAATTGCACCGTGAATTCATTGATCGTCAATCCCATTCGAGCGCTCCACGTTTAACGACATAAATATAGCCAACAACAAGAATCACCATAAAGACAAGAATTTCCGAAACACCGAACCAACCTAAGTTAGGAAATGCCTTAGCCCAGAGGTATAAGAAAATAGTTTCGATATCGAAGAGAATAAAAAGAATCGCGGTCAAATAAAATTTAACGCTCATCTTCTCATTTGCTGAAGTAACCTTAGGTACACCGCATTCATAAGAATCATTTTTTTCTGGGCGCGGATTACGCGGCCCCATAAAATGCGCTAAAGCACTAAGGATTGCGCCAAGCGTCAATCCAAAGATCAAGACGATCAACACGGGAATATATGGGTTCATCCGTCCACCTTCCAGAAAATATCTGGTATAACAAATACAACGCCTCAGACTTAAGCTCAAAACCAAGGAGATCGAAATGACCCACATCAGCCCCGGAAAAACACTGGTTCTGGGAGCAGGAAACTTCGGAACCTGTCTCGCTGAGCACCTTGCACACGAGGGTCGCAACGTCGAAATTTGGGCACGTTCTCCAGAAGTTGTTGATGGTATCAACAATCATCACAAAAATCCCAAATATCTCAGTGCAATTACCTTAACACCGACCCTCCGGGCGATCAATACTATCGACAAACAAGAACTACCAAACCTCTATGCCATCGTTGTGGCCGTGCCGATGCAAGGTATGAGGGCAGTATTAAAGCCACTCGTGCAATATTTAAGCAAATCCACGCTAATTATTTGTGCAGTAAAAGGAATTGAATTAGAAAGCGGCAAATTGCCGATTCAACTTTATGATGAAATATTTGGCAGTGAGATTGCTAACAATACGGTTGTCTTATCAGGCCCCAGTTTCGCAATCGAAGTAGCTCAACATTTGCCAACAGCAGTAGTTGCCGCCAGTCGCAATGTCGATCGTGCAAAAGCGGTACAGGAATTATTTCACGCAGCGCATTTCCGTGTCTATACCAGCGAAGATCCCCTCGGACTCGAAGTCGCAGGCGCTTTAAAGAATGTCATTGCGATTGCGGCGGGGGCATCCGCTGGCTTAGGTTTCCAAGCTAATTCGCAGGCAGCGATTATCACCAGAGGACTTGCGGAGATCACACGCATGGGAGTGAAGTTAGGAGCAAATCCGCTTACGCTCCAGGGTCTCGGTGGGGTGGGGGATCTATTTCTCACCTGTAGCTCGTCAAAAAGCCGAAATTATTCCCTCGGATTTAAAATGGGCCAAGGAATGAGTATCACAGAAGCATTATCGAGCCTTGATAGTGTATCCGAAGGTTATACTACGGCAAAGGCAGCTCACGCGCTAAGTCATAAGTTTGGAGTCGACACTCCCATCATCAATCAAGTTTATCGGGTTCTATACGAAGGAAAACCAATTAAGCAGGCCTTGTTTGATCTAATGACACGCGATGCAAAACCTGAACTCGATTTATAAATCTAGAAAGAAGAACAGAAGCATGGTCAACCGCTCAAAATTGGCTTCCATATTAACCATTGGTACCGAGATTACGTCTGGTGAGATCATCAATGGCAATGCCGCCTCAATTGCTAGAAGATTAGTGGATCAAGGTTATATCGTTGATCTGCATATTTCGGTCGCCGATGATCGACCGGCTATTCAAAAGGCTCTGAATACTTGTACTAGCTCGACCTCTCTAGTAATAGTTACTGGTGGACTTGGGCCCACGACTGACGATTTTACTCGAGAAGAAATTTCTAAGTTTATTGATCGGCCACTTCAGTGGGACGATTCCTCATGGCAACATATATTAGCCCGTCTTCGCTCTCTCAACGCTCCAATTGCCGAAAGTAACAAGCAACAATGCTGGTTTCCGGAAGGTTCAGAGATTTTGAAAAATCGCGAAGGTACTGCCGCTGGTTTTGCTTACAACGACGAAAAGAAAAATTGCGAATTAATCGTTTTGCCCGGCCCGCCAAAAGAAATTGATGCAATTTGGCAGGACCACGTGGATGCGAGACTGCGATCGCGTGTAGCGGAGAATGATCGCCTTGTCCTAAAACGCTGGATTACTATGGGACTTAGTGAGTCGAGGCTGGGCGAAATCGTGGAGAGTGCCCTTGAAGGCTCAAATCTTACTACAGGTTATAGAAGTCGCATTCCTTATATCGATGTAAAAGTTTGGATCCCTGTGACTAAACTGTCAGAATTTGCATCAATCTGGGACCCGAAACTCGAAAGCATCATCCAAGAATGGCTTGTCGGCAAAGAGAATGAAGACATCGCTGCAAGCGTTTGGAGCACATGTCCCAGCTCTAGCCCAATTATGATTATTGATCATGCAACGTGTGGACTCATTGCAAGTCGACTCTATGAACAGCACATCCCAACTGGTAAGCAAATTCATGTTTTGACCTGCAACCGCACATCACAGCCGCTGATACAAGCCAGCAGTTTGGTCTACACGATCGTGTCCGATATTGATTCCGGTGCATGGAGTATTACGTGTAACAATGGCGAAACTAGATTTAGCGAAGTATCTCGTTATAAATCTGCCGCCCATCAGCAACGCCTGAAAAGCTATATCTGTGAACGAAGCCTTCAACTCCTGGCCTCCTGGTGGGCATAAAACAGTCCAAAGATGACGTCCGAAAGTCGGACGCCTAGGCTCGCTTTCATGTTAAAACTGGACAGCTTATTTTATAAATAACTAATATCTAAGGATTTTATTAAGCTTAACCTCTGGCATAACGCTTGCTTTACGCCAGCATACGGGGAGCCACATATCGTGATCACTCCTCGCATGGACAGGTTTTTACCATGCGTTTTTCAGTCCTTATTTTGCTTCTTTATCTTTATCTCACACTTTCTCTCACATTCTCATGGCCTACTGTTTCGTTCCACGCGGTAGCTCCAGAAAAGTTTCGGATTGCTGTGATGTACTCAGAAGTACGTTCTGACGATATCAAATGCGCTGTCAAAGCTGCAGCGCCACAATTAGAAAAACTTTACTCGGATGTCGAGATTCAAACTATTGCTTACCCTAGCAACCCAGCAGATCTGAAAACTACTTCGATGAAGATTCTCAAAGAAAATTATGATGTGGTCATTGGACCAATGATTTCTCATGAGATCCAGATAGTCGCTCAAGTTCTGAGAGAAAAACAAACTCCATTATTTCTGCCGGTTGCATCCAACCCCGAATTGACGAAGCTGTTTCCAGCGACAATCCGCATGCTCTCTACGTCCGATCACTACGCACAGCTAGCCGCCGCCCATGCGATACGATCACAAAAAACCAGTAATATTCTTATTATCAGCAATCAATCTTTGCCGTATTCAAAGGATTATGCACGCGAATTTATCAAACAGCTCCGCCTTCGTGATTTCAAAGGACAGATTACTGAATATAAGTATTTGCTTGGTCAGAACAATTTTAAAATTATTCCGAAAATACTCTCCGATTCAAAAATAAATTTCATCTATGCGCCTATTTATGCCGAAGATATTTCCAGCCTTTATCTCACCGTAAGCGACGCAAAAATTTCAACGAAAATATTTACTCATGCCGGCATATTTAACGCTCAACCGACTCTCCTTGCTCATTATGATCCTAAAATCTTAATTCAATTTCACGGTATCTGGGATCAACGCGTCAAAGGAGAGCATAACGAGAGATTTATAAAAATCATCGAAAAATCCTGCGATCTAGCACGAACAAAACCTTGGACTATGGCCGTCTGGGACGCCATCAATTTAACCATAGCAACACATACGAAATATCCAAGCCTGCGCGCACTCGATTTCGTAGGCGCAGTCCGAAAGATGGCTTTTACTGGGATACTTGGAAAATGGGAACTAGGCGAAGACAACGAACCTATAAGATCTCTGCCCATTTATAGTCTTACCCCCACCGGTGCTCAGCTTGATCGCGTTGTTTCTAGCGATGAGACTAGAGTCCCCGGAGGAAAAAATTGATGCGACATCAGAATGAAAAAGACACTGCTCAATCTGCCAAGAAACATCTTCAAAAGATTATCCTTATTTCAGTCGTTACTTTGGTTCTTGCGTTTACTGCGGGCACGATCCACCTTGGTTTTATCTATCTAAAAACAATCTCTGACTCCGCAAATATGAAAGTTCAAGCATATCTTCACGAGCAAATTTCAGAATTGGTAACAGAAATTATGCTCGATCAAAAAAAAGCACTAGATGAGCGTCTCTCTAAAATTGAAGCAGAAACCAACAAAGATCATTATATCGAAGATCTCTGCATAAGCATGTGGACTGGAGGCGAAAACATAGCATTTCGCCCGTGCGAAACAAATCCCCACTGGAATCGGCATCTAACTATCCCACTAAATGCGGGCTCTCACTCACTAGGTCATTTAGAAATTAATTATACTCTGGTCGGTTTTATGACCACAATCTTCTACGCTGTAGCTCCATCCCTAATACTTATAATCGCCCACGCATTTTTCGTGTTATTCGTTATTTTCAGATGTGCTGAACGACTGCTAATTGCCCCGTTTGCTACTGCCGCACATGCTATTGCTCAGCTAGATGCAAATAATAAATCGATCCAGATGCTAGCGCATGATGTTCGTCGACCCTTTTCGATGCTTGCAATCATCTTAAATGAACTCAAGCAGGCACGCTCAGCCCACGAAGTCTTTGAACTTTCTAAAAAACGGCTTCCACCCGTGCAGAATACCCTGAATCAGATCACCTCACAGATGAATGAATTTATTCGCCCTAGCGAATCAGATTTACTTATTCAGCCAACGTCTGTGATTCACATAATAAATTCAGCAGTCGATCTCATACATTTCATCTTTCCCACATACCCTAGACCAAAGATCAATAAAAACCTCAATGGTCCCGCCGTACTGTGCAACCCGCACCATATGCAGCGAGTTTTCGAGAACATTTTGGCGAATGCTTTTGAAGCTTCAGGGGCGACAGGTCAGATCGAGATTTCGGCCTTAGAGACCCGCGATGAAGTGACAATTCTCATAAGTAATGACGGTCCACAGATTCCAATCAAAGATCTACCGCATGTCTTTGCCGAAACATATTCGAAGGGCAAACGTAACGGAAACGGCTTAGGTCTTGCCATCGCAAAACGTTATGTTGAGCAGGCTCAAGGCAGTATCTGCTGTCGAAATCTGTCACAAAGAGGAGTTGAATTCTCGATTCGTTTACCCAGGTACGAGAATCAAATCACTGCCCATCATCCTAAAGAGACATTAAGCACGTCCATCAAGCTCCTCATCGTAGAAGACGAGATCATCTATCAAGATGCACTGGTCATTTGTCTAAATCAGCTCAATTGCCAAGGTTTTAATATAACCCCGATACTCGCTCAAACCGCAAATGAAGGGCTTAATATGTTCCATGAATGGCATCCTAGCGCGATCATTTGTGATCAAAATCTTGGAGATGACCTGATGTCGGGCTTTGAGCTTACAAAGCTTATTCATTTAAAAAGTCCAAACATTCCTATTCTCATCCTCTCAAACGGTATCGTCGGAACAAACCCAATCGATCTTTCAAAAAATATTCAAATTGCCCTGAAGCCCGTAACTCGCGAGCTTCTAGAAGATTTCTTAACGCCCGTTCTTGAAAGACCTACGGCTTCGAAAGTCAATTATTCACGGGAGTAAATTAATTTATGCCTCTCATTCTATTAATAATTTGCTGTACAGATAGAATCTCATCGATGGACTCAACACTCTTTCCGGCTTGAAAGAAGTCTTTGTAACTCGAGCCATGTTTATTGCTTTTTTTCAGCTGAAATACACTTTTCAGCGTGTAGAAAATTCGCATGTAGTGTTTGAAATTAGGGTGTTTCAATAGCCACTTTGCAAGTGGCCCAGCGTGAATCCCCATTTTTTCGATATAAGGCGTCTTAATTACAGAAACCGGTACTCCGCTAATCTTGTCTGTCGCTACAATGTCTTTCGCCGTAGCGCGAATAATGGCTGTTTTATAATCAGCATGAGCAGAGCACTCTTTTGAAGCTATAAAGCGAGTCCCCAACTGCACGCCCTCATAACCAAGGGCAAGCATCGACTCATATGTTTCACGCCCACCAACCCCGCCTGCACAGATCAGAGGGAGATTAAATTTAGCTAGGTCTGTCATAAGTTTCTCTGGCGATTCGGTTCCGAGATGTCCGCCAGCTCTATTATTCACACATATAAGACCATCAACCCCGTATCCCACTGCCCTTTCGGCCCATTTCAAATTAGTTACGTCATGATAAACGATACCGCCAAGCGGTCGCACTTTTTCAATAACCCATGTTGGATTGCCAAGAGCGGTAACAAAGAAACGAACGCCCTCTTCAAGAGAAATGTCGAGCCATTCTTTTAGACGATCTTCATAACGCTTTGCGCTTTTTTCGACCAGGAGGTTTAGCCCAAGGGGTTTTTTGGTGAGGGTCCGCATATACTGCAAGCCTTTTCGAAATTCGTAGCCATGTGCATAAACTAATGACACAGGTTGAATAATCCCAATACCTCCGGCTTCACTGGCTGCCGCCACCAACTCGGGATTGCTGCAGGGGTACATGGCTCCGCAAATAATCGGATACTCAATGCCTGCATGATTTAAAAAACGCGATTTCTCAATTTTTGGCATAGCTCATCCTCAATTTTTGGGCGTTTGTTCAAAGATTATGCCACAGATAAATTTCATTTTCATTTTTAATGAATAATATAAAGTAGTTAAGGCCGATTTCTCTTCCTTCAAGCCAAGAAAATCACAGGCATAGGGTTGACTCGACCCTCCTGATCTTGCTTGAATGACCGTTTACCACCAAGGAATTCCCTCGTGGTGAACTTCACCCATGCAATCTAATGATGAGATGGCAATGACCAAAAAAGCTGCTGCTGAAAAAACTAATGTCCCTGCTGAGACTTCGAAAACTAAGTCCAATCGTAAGATCACATCCAGTTCAACTGCTGAATATTTTTCAAAAAATTTACAGCAAGTCGGATTTTCTTCGCCGACAAAAGCGGTGCTGACAACCGTGAAAGAGGCGATGGATAATAGTTTAGATGCGTGTGAAGACCACGGCATCTTGCCGGATATTAAAGTCACCATCGAAAAGCTTGGTGCGGGCACCATGAAGAATACCGACAAGCTCCGCATTATTGTTGAAGATAACGGCCCCGGTATTCCCGCCGAAGATATTGCAAAAGTATTCGGTGAATATCTTGCTTCCTCTAAATTTGGTCGCGGCCGCTGCAGTCGCGGGCAACAGGGCATCGGTATTTCTGCTGCGACAACCTGGGCTCTTCAAACTACAGCGACACCTGTAAAGATTACGACAAAGACATCGGACCAAAGAAAGGCAATTAGCTGCGGGATTGAAGTCGACCTTAAAAACAACAAAGGTCTCACACGCGATAAGCAATCTATTGACTGGGACGTCGCCCACGGCACCCGGGTTGAGTTTGTGATGGAAGGTCGCGTTCAATTGAATGGTGAAGCTGGTCTTTTAAGTTATTTACGCGGGAACGTTTTAGTCAATCCGCATTTGACTCTTACCTATATTCTCCCCGAAGTAGGAACAGCCGTTTATGAACGTGTTACCAGCGTTGCACCCGAAGTTCCTGATGCTGTAGAACCACATCCCCATACGATGAAACTCGGAGAATTTATTGCGCATGCTCGGCTCTTCGGTCGCACTAAATTACTCACTTGGCTTAAAACAGGTTTTTCAAGAATGGGCGATAAAGTCATCGCTGATATTTGGAAGGCGCAAGGACTACAACAAAGCTTTCTGGATAAAAGTGTTGAATCACTGACCGACGAGAATCTCAAAGCCATTTACGCTGCCGTTCATGCCACTCAGCTGATGCCGCCGTCGACTCAAAGCGTGGTATCGATTGGTGAAGACGCGCTGAGCTTATCGGTAGAGCGGCTTGGTGAAATCGATTTTTTTGCGGTTTCAACCCGAAAGCCAACGATCTGCGATTTCAAACCTCTCCAAGTAGAAGTCGCGATTGCCCGCGTTGCAGGTGGGGCAAGCGAATCCGACGAACCCGTGCAAGTTCTGCGTTTTGCCAATCGTGTTCCTCTCCAGTTTGACAAAGCCTCGTGTGCTATAGTAAAAGCAATTACGACTGTAAATTGGCGCTCTTACGGCCTCAGGCAGCCTAAGGATGCGTTACCAACGGGCCCTTATATTTTCGCGGTATCGGTCGTTTCACCGTTCATTAAATTTAAGAATGCATCCAAAGAAACCATTGATGCTTCGGATGAACTCGTCGAAGAAATTCGGCGAGCACTCATGCAAGCGGGTCAGCGTTTGTCGCGGCATCTATCACGAGAAAATAAGGCTGCTGATCTCGAAGAAAAAATTCTGCATCTTGAAAAATTCGGCCCGGTGCTCGTCGATACTCTAGTAAGAATTACCAAAGCAAATGACAAACGTCGGGACCTCGCCTATGTGGGACTGAAGAAAATTCTTGGCAGGGATACTGAAGAAGCTCAATCGAAACTTGATTCTGCAGAAACGAAGCTAGATGAAGCCATTGTCGCACGCAAAAAACGCTTAGCAGCATTCCGTGACGAAGACACCACGATTGATCAAATGAATCGCCCAGCGGAGACTGACGAGAGTGTCGATGGAGATAGTTCTGACGAGGAAGAGAAAAATGACTCTAAGACGGACAAAACGGGTCCAGGACAGATCGAAGCAAAAACGGCTGAAAAAACCAGTAAAAAGCCTAAGAAAACCACACAAAAAAAAGAGGATAAAATCTTAGAGGTTTTTGCCGCTGAAACGAATAAGACTAAATCCAAAACTGCCAAGAAATCTTCACCGCAATCAAAGGCGAAGGTCGCCGCAAAACCGGCAACAAAGAAACCTGCTCCCAAGAAATAATTACATTTACTCCGACACCAAAGGAATCTGAATATGGCATCAATTATCTCTCCAACAACTGGGCGTAAAGCACGGGTCAATGTTGACATTATAAAGCAGTGTCTTGGTGTGTGCGAACAGATGCTTCAAGATCTTGAACGCGCTCGCCGACCGATTCTTAGAGCGACAAAATGCAGCCTCGATAACTGTAATTACGATCACCGGCTCGGTTATCTGACTCCTGGCGATAAGAAAGTCTCTACGGAGCTAAATGTAAGCTCGGTAAAAAAGATGAGTCGCTCCGTATTCATGCTAGAGGTTTTACTGCGAAACCTCGAAACTGGTAACGTGAACACAAAACGCGAACTTTACTACATCAGTAAAGGTGAAATTAAGCATAACCCAATCCTCAAGGCTCTGGATTTTGCCGACCAAGATGAATCAGACGAAATCATCGATTTTATTTGCGAAATGATCGAGGCCTACCGTGAAGAAATGAATTGCTTTGCCAACGATCGCGGCGGGCAGACCTATTCTCAACAACTTATCGTCACTGAAACGATGCCCGACAGTACTACCGCTGTCATCGACCTAAGTCAGCTGGGAACGTCCCCATTCCAGCCTAAAAATCGCCCGCAGAATCTAACCTTGAAAGCCAAGAAAAAAATCGATTTCTGTTTGGTCGTCGAATCGGAAGGCACCGCCAATACCCTGGTGGCCAATGGTTTCACCAAACGGCATAACTCCATCGTTGTTGGTGCCCAAGGGGTTCCGTCCAACGCTGTCCGCGGCTGGGTAAAACGTATTCAAGACCAACTCAAAGTGCCGCTCTACTTCTTTGGTGACCTCGATGCCTATACTCTCCAAAATATTTACCGCACCTTAAAGGCAGGCTCGGCAGCATCACTGATCCGGAATAGTGACTTCTCCGCCCCTGACGTGCGTTTCCTAGGCGTACTGCCAAAGGACATCAAAAAATACGACCTCCACGATTATCCAGTAAATGAAAAAGATCCCCAAGAAGGACGATCCCTCAAGAAAGCTCGTGATGCGCTGCAAAACGACCCCTTTTTTAAGGACAAAAAGAATAAAGGCTTGGCAGAAATTCTCGAATGGCTTCTCAAAAACAAGCGCCGTTGCGAGCAACAGGCCTTCTATGCCGTAGCGCCAAGAGATCCACTAATTGCGGAAAAAATTATCGTCGAAAAAATTAAGGCCGGTGATTTCGTTTAATCCTATTTAGAATGCTGACTCGCCTGAAGTGCCACCCTTATGCGGGCGGTTGCGTCCTGCGTTGTTGCAAACTGAGCAAACTGACTCGCATTTTTCCAAGGATGATCCAGCTTGTCTGGATCATTTTCATATCGAGGCATAATGTGCCAATGTAAATGCTCCACGACATTTCCTAATGATGCGTAATTTATTTTCCAGGGCTTAAATGCATTATGGACGGCCTGCCCTAACTCCAAAACATCTTGAAAGATCGCCGAGCTGATATCCTTCGGCATCTCATGCATCTCGCGAATATGGTGCCTGCTAATGATCATTGCATACCCTGGAAAAAACTGATGATCCCCGATAACAGAGATAGAATGTTCTCGGCTCCAAATCAGTGTCCCGAGCTCGCCTGTAGCAGCGGCTGCCACACGTTCACACATCAGACACCCGTCAACGCAGCTTCCGGCCTTAAACATTTGCGACACCCCAAATCTTTGCCAACAATATGAGCATATTATAACCGAATCTATTTAAATTCTTTAAATTTATAAGTTAAAACTATACCATCCAGTCCTTGTTTATTCTGAACGGAGCCTCATCGTCCTGAGCGAGGGCTCGTCATCTAAGCCCCGAAGTGGCGAGCAATTTCATTGAGGATCCAATGCTGATAAACGGCACACATTCCCTCCAAGCTTCGATTAAACAAGCGCCCATTCAGATCATTGGAGCCACAGACGCGCACGCTCAACTTTGTTCCTTAGCTGCAGTGATCGAGCATCGACGAACCATCGTCTTAGTTCCCTCTCATCGCGACGTGACTCAGTGGGCAAACTTTATGTCGCATCACGAGACATTT
>CAZUYQ010000024.1:0-2822 GCA_964624705.1 uncultured Polynucleobacter sp. | reverse complement strand
GGCGATATGAATAAAGTTGTATCTTTATACTCTCAAAAAATATCACTTCCACTATTTTACCATATCTCTCACTTTGGGGAGCAGATCGATTTGTCAATCCTACCCTTACCAAACGTCAACGTCTTCATGCCCTTGCTCTTCTAACCGACTGCGATTCTTCCGCAGATTTTTGTATCGTCACGACGCTACCGGCACTTGCGCAAATGACTATGGATCTCGAAACATTTGAAGTATTTTCCTCTTCTTTCTCTGTCGACGATGCGATCGATCAAGATGAAGTCATCGCTAAACTAGAGGCCGCAGGATATAGAAGTTCAAGTATTGTTGACGAGGAGGGGCTCTACGCAGTCCGAGGACTGATACTCGATATCTTTCCCCCCAACAGACTGGATCCTATTCGTCTTGAATTCATGGGCGACTCCATTCACAGCATTCGCGAGTTCACTGTCGAGGATCAAAAAAGTAAACAAGCCCTCTCAAAAGTACGGATTGGCCCGGCAACTGAAATTTTGGTTCCACTAGATGAGCGGAAGACAACAAGTCAGAAGCTATACGAATACCTCCTCTCCTTGGAAAACATTCACTCATCTGACCGCGAAGGGATGATGGATGCTTTTTTGCACAACACTCGTGCTCAAGGATTTGATGTCCTAGGCCCTATTCTTCGTCAAAACAACGTGTCCGCACTCAATTTACTTCCCCTAAATACGACATTGATTGCTCCAAAAGGATTTGACTCCTGCGTGGGCGCTTACAGGCAGTTTATTGATGAAATAGATTCAGCCTGGCAGAGAGACGTTGAAGCAAGTCGTATCACTGTACCTCCAAAATTTCATTTTACTTCAATGGAGTCTATCAAAGCTGCTCTAACAACGACCCCTCAGGTCATTCAGATGGGCGTGCCGCACTCCATTCCTAATTATCGACAGATCACTATTCCACCTCTGACTTCATTTGAAGGTGTGAGTAGTCAAATCGCGGGTCCAACCAGATTTGATCAATGGATTCAGACCATCCAAGCACTTCTCCAGCTGGATCAAGGATCAATCGTCATTCTTGCGAGCTCTGCCGAGCAAGAAGAACGTATCACTACTTTGCTTTCACACCGTGATATTCCTTGTCAGCGTGACGAGAAAGCATTTGCCAATTACCTGAACGGCATACCAATTCCTTCTGCAACAGCCTTCGTAACTATTGGCGAGCTTGCTAGCTGGGTTTACTTTGAAACAGATAAAACCCTTATTATTCCCGATCAAGCCCTGTTTGGTATCGTCCAGAAGAAGCCCCGTGCGGCCAGCTCTAAACTTAAAAATTATCTCAGCTCGTTTAAGGACCTACGTGTTGGTGATCTTGTTGTTCACACCATGCACGGTATCGGTAGATACCGAGGCATGATCACGATGACACTATCAAGTGTCACGGGGGATTTCCTCCATCTTGAATATGCAGGCGGGGACAAAATTTATTTGCCTGTCGATAAATTGAATTTACTCCAGCGGTATAGCTCCGGTGGCGATGCTGATTCTCAGCCGTACGTGGATAAACTAGGTGGTGGTAACTGGGACCGACGTAAGGCGAAAGTAAAGCAGTCAGTCAAAGATATGGCCGACAAGCTCCTTAAGATTCAAGCCGAGAGAGCGTTATCTCACATCCACACCTACTCGTTGCCTGATGATGATTACTTTAAATTCGAAACCGAATTTCCATTTGAAGAGACCGATGATCAACTCAAAGCCATCCATGAAGTGAACAGTGACCTACAATCTAACAAAGCCATGGATCGCTTGATTTGCGGAGATGTTGGTTTTGGTAAAACTGAGGTCGCCATCCGCGCCGCTTACCGGGCCGTGCAAGAGGGGCTGCAGGTTCTGATCCTTGTACCAACAACGATTCTTTGTTATCAGCATCACCGAACATTTGCCGATCGCCTTACAAGGCACGGTATACGCGTCGCGCAACTGAATCGTTTTGTGCCGCCAAAACTTTCAAAATCCGTGCTTGAAGATGCTGCCGCAGGAAAAATCGATATTCTCGTCGGCACCCACCGACTTTTAAGTCAAACCCTAAAAGTAAAAAAACTGGGTCTCTTAATTGTTGATGAAGAACAGAAATTCGGCGTAGCTCATAAAGAAAAACTCAAAGAGCTACGCGCGGGAGCGGATATTCTCACTTTGACGGCGACACCTATTCCTAGAACACTGCATATGGCGATGCTTGGCCTTCGCGATATCTCTATTATCGCGACACCTCCTCATAACCGTTTGAGCGTCCGTACATTTATTGCCAATTTCGACGAAACACTGATTCGTGATGCTATAGAACACGAGATTGCCAGGGGCGGACAGGTATTCTTTGTTCACAATAAAGTTGAAGACATCAATCAAATGGCCGTGTTCATTAAAAGTCTCGTCCCCAAAGCCGTGGTCCGCTTCGCGCATGGCCAGATGAAGGAAAACGAGCTTGAGACCGCAATCATTGATTTTCTAGAACAAAAATTCAATGTTCTGGTCTGCACTACTATCATCGAGTCCGGTGTGGATATGCCAAATGTAAATACACTTATTGTTAATAATGCTGATCGCTTTGGACTTGCACAGCTTTATCAAATGCGTGGACGAGTAGGGCGGGCTTCACTTCAAGCCTATGCCTACTTCATTACAAAAAATAGCGAACACATCACCGATGATGCGAGAAAACGTCTGGAAGTTTTAGCCACTCACCAAGAACTAGGGGCTGGATTTCAAATTGCCAGTTACGACCTTGAGATCAGAGGAGCAGGGAATCTGCTAGGAGCGGAGCAATCGGGACAGGCTGCCGAAGTA
>CAZUYQ010000023.1:46983-47689 GCA_964624705.1 uncultured Polynucleobacter sp. | reverse complement strand
TCAGTCGGACCGCGTTCTTGTTTCTGTTAATACAACAAACTACATGGCAACCAGCACTAAGCCTTATGATGGTTACCTCGATTTTGACGTCACCTTTACTCGCAAATTTGATCGGTTACCTGCGGGTGAGGTAACGCTATCTCTTCTATTAGAGGCAGACATCAATCTGACAACAAAAAATACTAGCGCGAATGTTGTTAGCCGTGAGCGTAGCGATGGGCTAGGATTAGCGGAAACCGATGTCGCTGATAAGCCAGAGCAAAAAGAGACGACCAAAGCTCTCATTGCGTATCCTAAAGTGGCATTTGCGCCGGCAGCAATCCCTGGTCTAACGCTATCTATTGGCTCTCTTATGGGTCCAACCTACACTCCTAAATACGAACAAATCGTTGACGCAGCTACAGGTGACTCAAAAACTAAAACAGTTGGCTACGAAGTCAGACCTCTTACTCAGAATCGTTACACCATTAAGTACGCGTTCAACGAGCAAGTTTCTGTATTTAATCAACTTCGTCAGAACTTAAAAGGCTACCAAGAATCCCGCATGGATGCCAGCAACCCCGCCCTCGAAAATCGTACCGGTTTAACCGTGACTTTGTTCTAAGAATTTGAATTTGGTAGTACTCACCATAACCAAAAACCTTCTCACTGTGTAAGTGAGAAGGTTTTTTGTATGAAGCATAGTTTAGTTTTAGTTTTTGTTTAT
>CAZUYQ010000023.1:43474-46930 GCA_964624705.1 uncultured Polynucleobacter sp. | reverse complement strand
CTTTGGCGTCGGTGATGAAATATTTAAAATTTCTACGCCGAGGCCCTTGGGATAGGAATCCGTGTCAGAATTTCTCACCCAGCGAACACAGCCAAGACCCACTAAATTAGGAAACGGAAGTTTTGGGCTCAAATCGTTGAAATCGAATGAAACAAGATCGCCTGCCTTTATCGTTCCAGGACTAAATAATCCGCTATAAAAAAAACCGCGTCGCCCGAGCTCAATAACAGATGAATTTCCTGAAAGAGATGCCACAACGTTCCCGGTGATTGTTTGATCAAACTGCGATTCCAGTGGCGTTAAAAGGGAATTTATTGCAGTGGAAAACTTTTCCGGATGCAGTGGTTTTCCAAGAAAGGCATCGGCTCCCATATTAAAAGCGTCCTGTTCTGAGATATCGGCAAATCCAGTCATCATGATAAATGGCGGATAAGTGGGAGCAATTTTGCGGTACTCCTGTAAGAATTTGGATCCGTCCCAATTCGGCATTCTGATGTCCGAAACAATGATGGAGTAATTGCCGGATTTTGCCGCGTCAAAACCCTGTTTCCCGTCGTCTGCGACACTGGTTTCGAACCCCAGCAGCTCCAACTCAAATGCAACGGCATCCTGAAACATTTTTTGATCGTCAACAATAAGTGCAGTTCTTGTCGGCATGATTACAATCCCTTTTCGAGTTCTGACTTCAATGACCATCGATGTCTTGGAAGACTAGTAAATACATGTACTGCCTAAAGAACACATCAATCTGCTCTTTTAGACGGAAGTAATAAAGAGTGTTATTCTTATCTTATCATGAGTGTTGATGTGCGTTATAGACACACAAAATAAATCAATTCGATAAAATTATAGCGATTCTTTTAACGAATCGTCAACTTATTCGTCTGAGGCCCAAGGAGTAGCTAGCGTTATGGCCAATAGAACATCACAGCTGAAGCAAAAGGAGGAATGCTCGATCGTGATCGTTGAAGCTACAGGATCACTAAGGCAGATGATTGGCGATACGCTTAAGGAAGTAGGCTTTCAAAAAATAACCGGCGTCAGCACTCCTAAAGATGTCTTACATATCCTTGAGGTTGATCACGTTGATTGGATCATTACTTCGTTAGCTGCAGCTGAAACTGTCAATGCCCTACATGTCTTGAAGACGATTACTTTACACCCACAGCTAAGAAATACTCACACGACATTGCTGTGGGAATCTTCTGGAGATGAGGATGTTATTCCATATGCATTCGAATTGGGACTTCTATCGTTGCACCAAAAATCCTATTTGCGTGATGGTTTCGTTAGTATTTTCACTCAACTTCTAGAGATATTTCAACAGTATAACTGGGATGGAACTTTGGTTGCAGCAGAATATCTACGACAACATTTAGCTAAGACGGGTCAGCATAAGGAGAGATTACATTTTGAAGAAACAATGCTTACTCTCTATCCAGGTTCAGCTCAGATTTTATTAAATTTAGCTGATGCTGAGTTAGCCATCGATAAAAAAAATGGTAAAGGTTCTACGATACTCGATCAATTGGAACTCATTGACGAAAAAATGGTATCTCAGTGTAAGCGTTTAAGACAGCAGCACGGTATTGATAAATACACAGACAAAGATCAGACGGAAATAGGTCCGGGAACGTTAAAAAACATATTTGATATTCGCACCGCCGTTATTGTCGATCCTGATACGGACGTTCTCTTTCACGCCACGGACCTATTGACTAGGGTTGGCGTCGAAAATATTCAGTCCTTCGAATCTGGGACCCAGGCCTATGAATGGCTATCGGCGACGAAGCTTGAACCGGATATCATCATTATGGAGTGGAAGATTCCTGGCATAACTGGCGCGATTTTAGCTCAACGCATTCGTTCACTAGGGTTTCATCAAGTTCCCCTGGTTGTCATAAGCTCACTTATTAAGAGTTCCGATGGACCTATTTTACGGGAAATGGGTATTGACGACTGCCAAGAAAAACCCGTTGATCAAGCCTCCTTTTATAACGTCATCATTCGTGTCATTCAGCAAAGCCGATGTCCCACTGAAGAAAAATCTTCCTTGCAAAAGATTAAACGGCTACTCCGTGCGAATAAGTTGCAGGAGGCCGAAAGTTTCATGTCTCAACTATTTCAGAATAGTAAGACCTCGGAAGCTAACCGGAAGGAGATTGAAGCAGAGTATTATATGGCGAAAAATGACCTCGTGAAGGCACGTGATGCTGGAATTGCATCAATTAAACTTGGTGGTAATTCGTTAAATATGCTTAATTTGATCGGAAAAGCGATGCTAAAGCTTCGTCAATTCGATGGTGCTCTAAAATGTTTTGAAAGAGCAAATAGTATTTCATCTTTAAATGTTGAACGTTTGCTCGACATTGCAGAGGCATGTATCGAAACAGATGCGCTAGGTGATGCCTCGCAGGCTGTGGCTCAAGCCAAGGCTTTAGATATTAGTAATCCATCGGTTACACAAATGGAGTGCAAAATACATATTGTTGCCGGCAAGTCTGAGCTAGCAAAAAATTTGATGGGTGATTTGGAGTCGGGAAAAAACATTATTTCTTATATGAATAATCGTGCTGTTTCTTTAGCAAAATCTGGACGATTCGATGACGCTATCGAGTTATACAGTCGGACCTTGAATTCTATACCCTCGACCTGGAACGATCAGCAAGCGGCTGTTATATATAATACAGCGCTCGCCTTTGCGCGTTATGGTCATCTCGATAAGGCGGCCTCGGTGTTACAAGAGATAGTCGCGATAGACAGTTCAAATTCATTGATCTCCAAAAGAGCGATGTCTCTCAATACGAGAATAAAGCAGTGTTTAGCAACAAAGACCAATCTGGTTCTATCAAGCTCCGATGAGGGGAGTGTGGGTTTGCCTGATGCCGTGCCAGCAGGTGATGAAGATCCATTCGAGAAGATTGGTGCAAAATTGGAATTGCAGATCGGTGATATTGGTTGTCATTTAATATTTTTTAATCTTGAGCGACCTGTGTGTAAACTTTTAGATAATTTGCCCTTATTTAAACCGCGCCAGGCTTTTGATGCGAAGAGAAAAATCCCAGTCGTAAAGCGCAAAGAGGCTTAAATTATTAAAGCTAAGTTTTTAGGTACTTTAATTTGGTATTTCTACAAGCGTAGCTGTTTGTGTCAAAAATATCCATGGCTTTATGGTGCGTGATGGGTAAATGCGTTGCAAAGTGAGGGCATAGGTTTGGACCTGAATATCATATCCACGTTGCTGGCAGTAGAGAAGTGGATCGGTATTGGATGGGATAAAACCAGTTTTATAATCGACAACCCAGATCTCATTATTATTTTTCTCGATGACTAAATCAGGCTGACCGATGATTAAACTTTCAAGACCTGCCGAAATGCCCTGTCCCTGTGGTGTTGATACAATATGTGCGAGGCCAAACTCCTGATAAGTATGCACGGCTTGGTCGAAGATGGTCT
>CAZUYQ010000023.1:22401-43464 GCA_964624705.1 uncultured Polynucleobacter sp. | reverse complement strand
GGCGAGTCCATGCATTGCTGCGCATTTTGAATGGCAAGTCTTGCAATCTCTTCCAGCTCTTTAAGCGTGAGAAGTTTGCCCTCGTCGATGCGATGCCTCATCCAACGAACTATCTCATTTAGCGTTTGCAAATGGGGCGTGGACCCAATCGAAAGTTCGAGCAAGCGATGAACGCACTTGCCATAGGCTAGCGCGTTCTTCGATTGAATCGCAGAGGGCCAAGTCTCATCTAAACTAGCCCAAGTAGACGGCGATATGGGATTTATACTAGAAACCTCCTGTTCGAGTTTTTCGATACTTAAGTGCGCCTTTGCGGTCGCGGTCAAAATATAGAGAGGCGGCAACATGCTCTTGTTCGAAGAGGGTACGTCGGGCCGCAGCGCGTTTATATGTTCCTTTAGACCGTTTTCTAGCTTGAGATTAGTATCAATTGGATCCTTGTTAAAGTTATGAACAAGCTTAACCCCGAGTTCGGTGCGGGTGCCACCGGCAGCAACCGTACTTTCAAGAATGCGCATATAAAATGATTCCGCAGGCGGTTCTGGTTGCGCCTTGGTTGGTTTAAATCCGGAGGAAATAACTAAGTGAAACTGAGCTCTTGTCATGGCAACATAGAGCAATCGAGCTTTTTCGGCGCGAACAGTCGTCTCATTTTCATTTTTTCTTGCGCTAAATTCCGGGTTCATCAATGGTTGTTCTGCAAATGTACCGACATAGCTAAGCCCTTCCGAACCAGGGACAATGGAACGGAGCCAATAATGGTCTGACCTAAACCAGTCATTTGCAGTGCCTACTAGGATCACAACAGGAAACTCCAAGCCCTTGCTTTTATGAATCGTCATTAAATGGACGGCATCCGCGGAGGTACTAGCATTGCCGGTTTCGTCTTCCTCCGACCACAGTTGAAATTGTTCGATGACTGACTGCAGATGACCATGACCGCCTGATTCGCAGGAGCGGACCGTATCCATAAACTTAAGTAGATTGGCGGTGGCCATTTCTCCTTCCAGATCTCCGAAGGCTTGTTTATAGACGGCAATTATATTGGTCGATTTAAACCACCAAAGTAAAATGCTCATATATGGCTTTTGATGAGCCTGATTTTGCGCCTCCTGAAGGAGACGCCAGATCCGCAGATGCGTCAGGTTAAGGCGTTGCATCATGATGACGGTGGTAGCATAATTGCCATCTTCATCCGGTATTAAAATGGTCTGTAGCTCGAGATCGGTCACTCCACAGACAGGACTACGTAGTATCGCACAAAAGGCAAGGGTATCTTCGGGCCAAGCCAGCCATTTTAGAAAAGCGATGGTATCGCGAATTTCTTGACGATCATAGAACCCTTTTTTTTCTTCACGCATCGCGGGAATACGCATTTGGCGCAGAGTATCCTCATAGGCGCCGGCATCGGTTTTTGCATGGTACAAAATAGCGAAGTCTGTGGGGCGAGGATTACGGAATTGGCGCTTAGCTTTATCCCAGATGGGGCAGGGAATATTTCCTGATAAACATGCTTGAATATACTCTGCGACAGCGGTCGCTTCTAAGGAAACATGTTCTTTTTGGAGATCACGATCTCCTGAATGTTCAGGTACAGGAAGTACGGTCACTGATCCGACATCGGGTACTGCGAATTTATTCTGAATCGTGGCTGTCTCATGATGAGGAAAGTTTGGAATCAGTGTTGGTTCGGCAAAAACCTTGTTCACAACGTTTAAGATCGCTGGAGAAGTCCGCCAACTTGAACTCATTTCAATGCGGCTTAGGCCGTGAGTCTGTAATTCGCGGGCCGCTATCTCCATAATCTCGGGCGCGGCTTCGCGGAAGCCATAAATAATTTGTTTAGCGTCGCCCACAATAAATACCGTTCCCGGTAAGATATCTTTTTCAGTGGATTTGCCTGAAAGAATATCGCGTGCGAGTTCGGAAAAGGCACCCCATTGCAGGCGACTTGTATCCTGAAACTCATCGAGAAGAACATGCTTGACGCGGTGTTGAATCATCCATCTTGCACCTGGATTGCCTTCGCAGAATAACTGCCAAACACCCTTTAGGGCATCGGCGAATGTTCCTCGAGCGAGGCGGGATTTTGCAGCGAGGTTTTCTCGTGACCAGGCTCGGTATAGCTGCCAAAGAAGTGTCCCGTGGGCATTCAATATTCCAATCCGCTGGGCATCACAGAACTCACCCGCAATGGCATCAATACGATCGATGATGCCTGGGGGGCATTCATTGCGAATTTTTTTGCTGACTGTGCTCTTATTAAGTTGATACGAGTGAGTAAATAAACCAGCTCTTATAAGGCCGGCAAAAGAGCGCTGCGCTAACGCTTCGAATGCAGCTGTTTTTTTCTCAGGATTACTAAGAAGATGAATCACTAGGCGGAGATCATCATTTAGGTATGCAATAAGCTCGGAATCGGTTTTAGGTAACTCGGAAAATTCTTGCGTGTAATCAAGTGCAGCGGAGCCACGTAAATGCTCGCACAACCAGATGAATGTCTCCGAATTTCGCAGTGGACCCATGCGGTTCCAAGCGACGGTCAGTTGTTCTTCGGGGGCCGCTAATAGGATTTGGTCGAGCAGTTGCAGGCGTGCTTGCGGCGCGTCCTGTGTATCTAGAATCCTTAGAATTGCTTGTTTCCAAGCCTCGCGAGTGAGCTTCTGTGTCTCGTCGCGGGTGGCGATGTCCCAGGGCTGCATAAGTGTTGCATCACCTTGGGTGATACGAGTTTCCCAAGGAAAACGCAGACACCATTCCATTAAAATAGCATCGATAGTGGTGATGCTAAGAGATTGACTGCTATGGGTTATGAGATCGCTGACTTGCTGCGGAGTTAAAAGCGGTGGTACTGGTATTCCTTGATGGATCAATTCGTCTCGCCACTCTTTAAGTTGAGCATAAAACCCAGCGAACTCCGGCTTTTCCTGTCCAAGTGCAATGGCATCGCGGACAATTCGTTCACGCATTTCGCCGGCCGCTTTTTTTGAAAAAGTGACAGCAAGGATTGACGACGGTTCAGCGCCAGCTGCTACCAGGCCTAAAAATCTCCGGCTAAGCTGAAAGGTTTTGCCGCTACCAGCGGAGGCGCTAACCATAAAACTTGCATAGGGGTTTTGAGGATTAAGTGACGAGTCCGTCATGACAATGCCTCCTGCAACCGAATCCGGTCGCGGTACGAAGGATCATCTTTACGACAAACATCGGCGAAATCGCAGTATCCGCAGTGACTCGATTCTGCATAAAAGCGCTGCTGCGACTTGACAAGATTCATACGTTCTAACCATTGTGCGGTAAAGCTCGCGACTAGTTCCTGCAAGTCTAACTTACAGCTACCAAAGGGGCTGGTCCACGTAGTCAAAAGGTCCTGGCCGACACTTACCGTATGAAATTCACCTGTTTTAAGGCTCCGGTAACTAATGACACCCTTTTGGGGTTTTAGTTCGGAATCAATTGCCTCCAAGCACATAGTATAGAGAATGAGCTGCGGCTCCAACCCTTGACGAATAGCGCTGTTGCTCGGAGGATTGCCAGTTTTGTAATCGCAAATAATCCATTCGCGCGTTTGCGGATTATGATGAATGACATCAATCGCGCCGGTTACAGCAATCGTCTGTTCGCCCACGTTTAAAAAAACGGGGCGCTCTTTCGTGCCGAATTTCTCTTCGACTTGGGCCAGAGCGGGGTTCCATCCGAGATCAAATAATGTAGCCCAGTCTTTCGCCAGTTGAGGCCAACTACGCTGAGTGATTTGAAGAATCTCTGGATTATCTTGGAGCGACTTCGGTATCGCTACTTGCGAGATAGCTTGGAGCCTTTGGCTAGCCCAAAGTTCGACATCTTGGGCGTCCTTAAAATCTTTGCGCCAAGCTACCACTGACGGAAGCTTTTTTTCAATGGATTCTAGGGGGCGCAGGCAGAGCTCAATAACCCGGTGTAAAATGCTACCCACGAGTATAGGGTCATCCTCTTCACGAGGCGTAAATGCAACAATCCCCCGTTGTCGTAGTAAGAATTGGTAGGGACAGGTCATCAGGGCACGTAGAGAGGACGCCGATACCTTACTCATTAGGTTGTCTTGATCTGAAACAATTCCTTCTAAATCCTCAGCACGAGCTTGAAGTGCTTTGGGTACGCTTCTTTTTTCTCCGAATAGGCCTCTAAGAATTTTTTGATCGAAATGCTCAACCGCTAAACCATCGGCGTGAATTTTTTCAACCCAACGAGAGCGCACAGATGGCGTCCCCCCGATCGTTTCCGACCAAAGTAATTAGACATGCGGGATGCGAGAAATCAATAACCCGAAGGTCGAGTCTTCTAATGCCTCAAGTTGGCGCCAGCCAGGTAAGTCTAGTGCAGTCTTTAAAGTGTTATCGATCAGCGAGTCGCGCGGGACCCGGTGTGGGAAAATGCCTTCGACGCAACCGACAATAATCACTACATCCAGCGGAACATAGCGCGCTTCAGTAATTGAAATAATTTGCAAGTGGGCTAGAGGCTCTCCCGTCTCGCGCGGAGAAGTATCCTGAGCCATTTTTGCGAGCGCATTAATGAAACCGGACCATGTTTTTGTATGCGCTAAAAGCGCTTTGGGTAAGAGGTTGATAGAATCGGCAGCGCTTATTAAAGATTGCCAGGCCGCTCTTTCTAAGGGTTCAATATTGCCTTCCAGAAGTTTTTCGATAGCTGGGACAAAACAACGTTTCCAAAAACTGGCTTGACCATCAATGGAGAAATCTTCGCTCCCTTGAAAGATGCGCCATCCATTCTCAAACATCTGGACGATGCCGGTCGATAATTGAGCGCGACCCAGACTAAGGTCGAAGATCGTTTTTGAATCGAGCTGTCTTGGAGCATCGCGAAGCCAATGGGAGACGTGATAAGGAAGATTCTGAAGGTCTTCTCCGGACAAGTCTAGAGTATTGGAATCGAGCGCAAGTGATTTTGATAAGGGATTCAATAAAAGCGACGCAAATGTGACGGAATCACGCTTATGAACCCATTTTTGCAGCATCTCATACCAAGCGCCTGCTTGAGTGGAGGCCCAAGGGCGAGACAGGGGAATATTGCGCACCACATTCATTTGCTCGGAGAGGGTGGCGAGTGCGGTTGCGTACTGCGACTCGTCGGGAACTAAAATACCCACGCGATGCGCTGGTATGCCGTTTTGGATAGCATGATGCGCTCTCGCAAGCGCTGCCGCTGACTCGCAGAACGGGTCACTGCTCGCTAGCAGATAGCGCACATGATTAAGGGGCGACGCCTCAAGTTTATCGCTGGGATCAAGGGCTGCTCGAATTTTCCGCAGTGGCGCGTCCTGCGGTAGGTCACGCCAGGGAGTATCGAGCCAAACTTCAACCCGCCCGGAGTGAGCAAGTCGCGTTAGTAATAGCAATTGTCCCTCTGGGAGACTTGTTAGACCCGCGATGATGATTCTGGTGGCCGTTGTCATGGGTTGCCACTCGTTTGATTCCATCTCGAGGATCCAGTTTTCGATGGCGGCAGCATCGAGTTCTTCTTGAAGAGCGTATCCTTCGTGATGCAAAACATCTTCAAAGGTTTTAAGAATGCTGTAAATCGTACCGGTCCGAGCTTCTATTTCTGCGATGGCTTCCGGAGTGATATGCCATTGTCGTTCCAGCCACTGCGTTAAAGTCGACATAGGTATGGAACGTTTATTATGACGCCAAAGTTCTTGTAAAAAATGCAGGAGCTCGTGGGCATGTCCCTCGGAAATACCTCGCTCACGCAATTGAGGATCTTTCAGCAGGTCGGCTAAAACTAGCTCCGCAGCAGAACTAACCATAACCAAAGAATTATTCAAAAATATAAAAGACTCTCGGCGAAAAAATTGTTCCCAGGTTTCCATCTGCGGCAACCACGTCGCACGATCATGTCGAGCAGCAAGATGAGCAGCTACTTGAAGTTGAAGTCTTCTGGTCGGTAAGAGCACCAGCGTTTGGCGCAGCTCCTGAGGTGATTTAGTCGTTAAATCATCCACCATTCTTTGTACTAAACAACTTCCATGAGGAACCGAATGAATCATTTGCATTTTGAGGCTCGATATCTACAAGACAGTACAGGGAAGATTTCTATAAATAGACAAATGATCTAATAATATCAGTGTATTAAAACTATCCCTCAGTGGCAATGCAAAAGTGTCGATGAGTTTTATAGTGGAGCGGCTTTAGAGAATATCCCCCCTCATTGATAAGATGCCGCTTCGCCGACCTCCCCCGTCGCAGGGAGTGATTGCCGTAAGGTAGTCGCTCCCTGTTTAAACGGACGGATTCGAATCGACATGCCATTTACTGGTGATAAGCCAGCTTAGGTAGCTAATATCAATGGGCTTCATTGCAATATCTTGATGATCTTCCTGCATATATTTCTTAAAAACCGGCACAAGATTAGGCTGAGATGTTGTTAGGATTAAATAACATTTTGCCTTCACAACGACCGGAATCATGTCGTGCAATTGTCTTTCTGTGTATCCGTCCATATCAAAAATTAACGTATAGGTAGCTGCCGCAGGATCGCTAGCAAACTTATGCAAGTCGCTGACCTCGCGAGCGGCAAAGCCCATTCCAGTAAATATTCCCATATACATATTTGTATTCGGCCGAGAGTGACTTAGGACGCCCACAACCGATTTACTACCGACTGTCGTGCTGTCGCTATGAGGATTCGTTTTTTTATCTTGAACCATATACTGACGTGCGAGGTCGGTAATCGAGATGATTCCAACGACATTTTCTTTTTTGGCCTCTGTGCCATTCAGAACGGGAAAATGACGAATTTTATGCTCGAGATGCATTTTAGTAACATCTCTTTTTAGAGTATTGACGTTGGCAAATATCACAGGTCTCGTCATCAGGGTACCGACGGTTCTAGTCAGTTTATCCCCCATATCTAGGAGCGTAAACTTCTGGACAATATCTCGTTCGGTTAAAATGCCCACCACGTGATCATGATCATCCAATACCAAAACGCTGGATATCTTATGATCTATGAGAGTTTGCACGGCCTTTTGCATTGGGTGATCTTGATAGACGAATTTAACGTTACTATTGATCATCTTTAGTTCGGATTTAGCAGTCATTTTCCGCGTCCTTTTATCTATTTCTGTTTTAGCTGAATGGTACGTTGGGCGAGTGCGATTCCTTTAGAGTCGTAAGCGATAAACCGATGAAACTCGCCATCAGCAAGAGTTAAGTCTAATTTACCGGCAAAAAAATTCTTTGTACTTGAGCTACGTTCAAGGCTGTATTCTGCAGGGTCTTTAGCGCAGCCGGTCGCGGAGATGGATGCAACGACACAGCTAATCACACTGGAGGTGCTGGTGGAAACTGCGACAGCAAAGCGCGAACCTGAAGTCTGACTCGGCACTTCTGCGATCTTGATCTCGCTCGCAGCTGCATCTAAGAGTGCCAAACCCTTCTGCGCCTCAGTCGATGCCGACGATAGGCCCGCCATATGAGTTAACCAAAGTGTTGCTAATTTGCCGAAACGTGCAGCCAAACTAAAATCTAGAAGTGTGGACTTATCGTTACTGGTATGTAGTGCCTTATTGTAGTTCTGAGGATGCTCAAACGGGAAAACTGTATGATACCCCGCATTCGTCCATGATTTGTGATCACTGGTTCCGGCTGATAGGCTCAGTTCTTCGTAACTCCCACCTAAATAGAGATCGAGAATATCTTTTAAACCTCGTCGAAGGGGCGAGCTCGTATCGGTCGACACCAGAAAGATCTTCCCGGCGTTTTCCGTCTGTGTAAATGCATTCATGTCGATTTGGAGCATTCCTGCAATTTTTCTTCCCGCGGCGGCATAACTTTTTGCAATCTGATTGCTACCGAGAAGGCCTACTTCTTCCGCAGCATAGGCGTGAAATTCAACTCGACGCGAGAACGTCGCGCCAGATTCTTTGATCACGCGAATCATTTCTGTTAATGTTGCAATCCCGCTAGCATCGTCATCTGCTCCTGGTGCATTCGTCTCATCAGACCTATTAATCGAATCTAAATGGGCGCCTATAACAACCGTCGTGCTATCGTCCTGCGTGCCGGGTAGGCTCAAAATCAGGCTATTTTGCGCAGTGCCAAGGCTCGCATGGGAGACCTCGCTCAAAGTTGCACCGGCCGGTAGGACAGATTGCCATAAACTTTTAACAGTAGTGGTTGTCGCGGCTGCATTGGTACCGCTATAAAAGCGGCTACCCAATGCTTCCAGTGATGCGATACTTGTTTTGATGTTTGTCGCACTGATTTGGTCTGTAAGAGCGACAGCAGGATCTAATTTAATAATGCTTGGCCAAATCGGGCCGCTGGCATCCCCGAGAGTAGTGAGGGTTTGGTCGAGATTTACTGGGACGAGAGCGCCGCAAGCACTAATATCTTCGTGTGCTGTCCGGGCTAAAAGATCCCGCTCTTCTTTAGATGAGATATTAATGAGCACAAAATCATAAAAAGAATCAGTCGGAAAAATAGCGATCGCATTGGGGTGCTGGTGAAGATTTTTACCTAAAAGAGTATAGCGAGACGCACTTACCATAACCAATTCATTTATATTATTAATTATGTTGTAACTACCATTTTCCTCATTTTTTAAACTCAACTCATAACCATCAAATGAGAAAATTTTCTTGATTTTCGGGTCCAGCGGTTTGTTTTTACTCCACTGAAGATGGTGTTTCCACTCTGGGGCGAGAAAAACGGGCACTGATTTAGACAAATTCTGTAAATCTTTGAAAGAAGCAGAGCCCAACAAGAGGTTTGAAAACAACACACTAGATAAAAGATATCGGTATCCGGGACTTAATTTTTTCATTGGCTTAAGAATTCCCATCGTGAATTAGGGTAGTCACTAGTTCCATCCCAATCACCGGGAACAACTCCAACGGTTCCTCCCTCGTCATCGCTATTTTTTTTCCCGCAATCGCAGCAAAAAAGTGAAATTACACTGATTAAAATAAATAAACGATATTGATAGAGCATAAAGTTGCTACCTTTTGCATCAATGTTGGGATTCTCTTCAAATATTAGGTTATCACGATTTACTTCTATTCATGTCACAAGTGACAAACTAATGATTTTGTCTTAGACTTGATGGCTAATATGACTAAAATTGGGGATTTACCAATGAACGAGTGGAATTCATCTTCAGCAGCACCAATTCCTTCTGGAGAGCGACCTCAGAGGTCTTTTATCATTCGAGTCATCACTCGCCTTTGGCGATGGTTTCGCAACTTGTTTGCCGTCATTGGTTTCGTTTATACCCTCGTTCCGATTTGCCTTATTTGGATTCTTTTCCATAATTTGCAGTCCTCAAAGCCAAAACCTACGGCAAAAGCGTCCAAGTCCAATGGCCCGCAATCAGTTTGGCTTCAACTTGATTCGTCTATACTCGAATCAGAACCTCGCATGGGTTCCGAAATTCTACGTCAGTTTTTTGGAAACGACGGCGGTATCTATTTACCAGAGTTACGAGCAACCCTAAGAAGTGCCTCAACCGATGCGAATGTCAAGGACCTCAATATTCTAGTCGACGGTTTACAAGGCAGTATGGCTGACCTTGAAGAACTCCGAGGAATGATCTCTGAATTCAAGGCCTCCGGAAAACCAATCACATCCTATATATTGCATATGGACAACGCAGCATTGATCATCACCTCGGCTACCGACAAGGTCATACTCGCTCCCGTAGCTGAAGTGATGATACCCGGGCCGGCATTCCCATCGATCTATATGGGTGACGCTTTGCGCAAAGTCGGTGTTGACATCCAGGTCGTTCGCGCTGGCAAATACAAAAATGCGTTCGAGTCGTTTATTGCAAATGAACCTAGTGCTGAGTCTCGTGAAGAAATGAATTCACTTGAATCAAGCCTCCGCAACCGCATGGTCAAACTCGTTGCAGAAGGTCGTAAAAAACAAGATAGCGAAGCCTTCCTATGGCTTAAGGAATCTATTTTTACCGCAGCCAAAGCCAAAGAACTGGGTATTGTCGATGATCTGGCGTATCCGCCCAATATCGATTTCGATGATGGAAAAAATATCACCGCTGATGACTATGCGATGGACACCAGCGGCCCATTGTCACAAGGCTATTCTCTGACGCCACAAAAGGGCATCGCGCTTATTGAAGCAGTCGGCGAGATCGTCGGCGTTGGTGATGACAGTAGAATGATCACACCAGCTGCCATTCAAGATGAGCTAGAGTGGGCCCGCACTAACACCGATATTGCTGCAGTGGTTCTTCGTGTTTCAAGTCCGGGTGGGAGCGCTTCAGCTTCAGACCTGATTTGGGAATCGGTACGACGCCTAAACGCCGAAAAACCGGTGATTGCATCCTTTGGTTCCGTGGCAGCTTCGGGAGGATACTATATCTCCGCCGGCGCTCGCAAAATCATTGCAGATCCTTCTACTATTACTGGCTCTATTGGTGTTATCGGTATGATCCCCAACTTCGAACCCTTTAAAGAAAAGTATGGACTATCATTTCCAATTACCACTCAGAGTAACCGGGCTGCGATGCTCTCAGGCGGCAAGAAAATGACTGCAGATGATTTGCGTTACCTAGAAAATACGATCGATGATACCTATAGAACTTTTAAATCTCGGGTGGCGGAGGGCCGTAAGATGACCCTAGATAAAGTCGAAGCCCTTGCTCAGGGTCGCGTTTATACTGGGATGCAGGCTAAGGAACTTGGACTAGTCGATGAACTAGGTTCTTTAAAAGATGCGATGCAAATCGCCAAAAAAGAAGCCGGTCTCGATGAGAAGAAGCTTTATCCAGTCCATCGTTACGAGCCTACACAGTTAAGTCTTTCTGAATGTCTGACCTCGATTTCAAAAATGAAGCGCTGTATCCGCCGTCACGGCTCACATATTCGTTCATCGATGGAAGATGAGATTTTAGGCGACGAGGGTCGGGCAATCAAAGCGACTCTCAAAGCAACATCGGTGGCCGCTCGTCGCGATCGCATCGCTACCCTTTACACCGGCGGTGTGCCAAATTAATCCTGGGTCGTATGGCCCGCCATCCTGGGGCCTTCGACCGGCGGACCTGCATTCAAATAATCACTTCTTAGCTTGATCCGATAAAATATCGTGCATCTCAAGTCCCGTAAGCCTTTTAACCCCACGAATGAGCATCCAACCGGCAAGCTTCACCTGCTTAGAAAAATAAATCTCTTTACATCAAAAATTTTTCGAATTGGCGGCCCAGATAACCGTGCTAAATGCGGGATAGTGCGTGCGGGCTTTGGGACACTTGATGTTAGCACCAAATCAGAATGCTAAAGATTTCAGTGGGCAATGGCGCGGTTTTCACAAAAAACGTGCCATATGAATGCCTAACTAAAACAGACTTTTTAGCGCCCGGAAGCCTTAAATATGGCTCTATCTCGAAAATTTATACGACAATCTTTCTATCTGGCTTTACTGTGTTCCATTATAGCGATTGGTTTCTTTGCATGGGGCGCTATTTCAGTTCAAAGACAGTATTTTCCTTTTAAAGAAATTCAGTCAATGCGCTCGCTATTGTATCGAGGTTACTTTTACGCACCCGTCCCCAAAAATTTCTTATTTAAAATATTTAAGCCTCAGTCGGATATCGTGATGATTGGGGACTCAATTACTGCAAATGCGCTTGTCCCTTGGAATAAATTGCTTTCATTCGAGGGCAAAAGAATTGCGAATGCGGGGGTTGGGGGAGATAAAACTACCGATATTTTAGCAAGACTAGACCTCGTCTTTGATGCCAAACCAAAGGTCGCGTTTTTAATGGTAGGTACGAATGATTTTAATAGTCAAGTTGCACCTCAGAGTGTACTTGAAAACTATATAATATTATTAAACAAGATAAATTCCTATAAAGTAGATATTTATGTTCAAACAACATTAGAATGCGTACGCTCGATGTGCGGCGATCAGAAGCTTAATAAGCTTCGTGAATTCAATAAAATATTAATGAAATTCTGCATTGAAAATAACATAAAATTTATAGATATTAATAAAAATATGACAACAGAACACGAAGGACTTCTACCGTCCTATTCAGATGGTGGGGTCCATCTGAACGATGAGGGATATTCACAGTGGGCAAGAGAGCTTCAGCCATATTTTCGTTCTTGGAATAACTAAAAGGTCAAAGGATCCGCATTTAGATGATCATTTCTTAGCTTGATCCGATAAAATATCGTGCATCTCAAGTCCAGTAAGTCTTTTAAGACCACGAATAAGCATCCAAACAGCTATCATCATCACTAGCAAACTTGGAACCACAATCACCGGATAACTAAGGGCGGTCATCTTTCCAAGTTCTTCGTTAAACTCAGGAGTTCCCGCCGGGCTTTTGAGTAACCAAACAGCTAAGAAGAAATTCAAAACTGCCGACAGCGCAAAACTAGCGGCTAAGACCATTGTGGTCGATAGCATCAGTCGCTCAAATCCAGGTCGTGCCTGGTTTTTATCAAGTGCGGCATCGACTACAGGAATATTCACAACTTTATCATTGTAGAGCATTAGCTTTACGAAGGGACTCTTTGTCTTTACCGAAACAATAGTCGCAATACCGATCAAAGCTGGAATAGAGGCTTCTTTCACTGCAAACCACAATCCATCGACCTGCAGAAGGCCTAAGCCACCAGTTAAAAGAATGCTGACAAAACCTAAGATCGAAACAAAATTGCGATGTCTGGTTGTGTAAAACTCCCAAGCACCAAAGAGCAGCGGCAAACTAAGTCCAAGAATCAACGCAAGAAACGGCCCGAGCCTTTCTGGACCGCTAAATTTATTTAAAATAACTGCCGGAAAGACGATGTTCACTAAAATATTGACTAGTGGATTGGGATTAGCAGACGGCTTCTTCGGGATTTCACCTGTCATTTCAAAGACCTCAAGAGTTTTGCTTCACGGTAGACAAAGTTTTACAACAAGGGTTTAATCTACCACTCGTTGGCCATATGGGCCTATCAATTAATTTCGTCGAAACTGAAGTACAGGAGTACGACATGGCAACCAAGACTACCAAGAAGACAGCAGAAGCATTCAAACTTGTTCAAAAACGCAGTGGCCGTTGGTCTGTAAAAGGCGCAAACGGTAAATTCATCAATGGCGCTGATAAAGTGAAAATTTTAGCGGACAAAGGTCTGGTTAAAGTTTTAAAGAAAAAAGAAGCCCCAGCTGCTGAGTAATTTTCCGTTTTAACGATGTTTTGAGGCTTTCAAGGAGTGAAAATTGACTCAAAAAGCGCTCATAATTGCCGAGAAACCGTCCGTTGCCCGCGATATTATTCGGGCACTGGGCGGTTTTCAAATTTCCGAACCGCACACGATTGCAAAACCACAGTTAAAATCTAAGGCGAAACAAGAAAGCCGTGGCGCAAGCGTCTGGGAGAGTGAGCACTATGTCTGCACCCACGCGTTAGGCCATCTTTTAGATCTTTACGAACCTGAAGACTACAATCCTAACTATAAAAATTGGCGACTTCAGGACCTCCCGGTCATACCGGCTCGGTTTTTGTTAAAGCCAAAATCTGAGACCGCACCACTTTTAAGAACATTAAAACAATTATTGGCAAGACCTGATATTGGCTCTGTCATTAATGCCTGTGACGCCGCCCGTGAAGGCGAATTGATCTTTCGCGAAATCATCGAATACGCCCAATGCGTTAAACCGATTCAACGCGTTTGGCTTCAAAGCTTGACCGAAGATGCCATCCGCGCCGCATTTGCTCATATTAGATCTGGTGATGACTACAGAGGCTTAGCTGCCGCCGCCAATGGCAGGTCCCAAGCTGACTGGCTCGTTGGTATGAACCTTTCAAGAGCCCTCACCCTCAAACTTGCACGAGCGTCCGAGCCGGGAGTTTGGTCCGTCGGTCGTGTTCAGACACCAACACTGGCAATGCTTGTGGAGCGTGAATTTCAGATTCTCGCTCATGATCCAAGACCGTTCCAGCTATTAAAAGCAAAGTTTAAGGCTCCTGATCATGAATACGAAGGAACCTGGTTCGACCCCAACTACACTAAAGAACATCCAGATGAGCGCTCAAGAGCTTCACAGATATTTTCCTCTGAAACAGCCGAATTTCTTAAGAACGCGCTGAAGGCAGGCGATCCCTGCACAGCATCTGAAACTCGTAAAACACGTGAACAAGCTGCCCCGCTCTTATTTAATTTGACGGCACTCCAAAGACATATGTCTAGTCGGTATAAATGGACCGCAAAACAAACACTTTCCGCAGCTCAACGTTGTTACGAACAACATAAGGTTCTGACTTATCCACGTACCGAGTCCGATGCTTTACCAGAAGATTATAGAGACAAACTTAAGTCCGTATTTAAACGACTTGAAACCATCTCTGACTACGAAGCATTAGCCGTCGGAGTAAATAACGCACCCTGGCAAAACGAAAAGAAAATATTCGACGACAAACGGGTAGGGGATCACTTTGCGATTATTCCTACAGGTGTCTTTCCCCCGCAGTTACCCACTGAAGATGGATTGCTCTTTGACGCAGTCATTCGCCGTACCTTGGCCGCAGTTATGCCCCCTGCGAAAATCGACCATGTCGAACGCATAACCATTGTTAAATCCAATCACTTTAAAAGTGGTCCTGAAGAATTTGTCCGAGAACCGGGTTGGCAAGCAGCCACCGGCGTTACAAACCGCAAGACCGGCCTCAGCTTAAAACCGATATCACCTGAGACCGTTATTACATTTCAAGACAGTGAGCTTAAATCCGAGCAAACCAAGCCTCTACCCCGTATTGGGGAAGGGCAGTTACTCTCAATGATGGAATTTGCCGGCCGACAGGTCGATGACGCAGAAACGGCTCGAATCCTCTATGCGACCGGGGGCCTCGGCACTGCAGCCACTCGTGCCGAGATCATTGAGAACTTAAAATCAAAAAATTATGTTTTCCCTAATTTACAGCCAACTGTGAAAGGGATGCATCTTATCCGCTACCTTCGTCTCGCGAGAGCTGAGAAGCTGACCTCTCCCATGCTCACCGGTGAAATGGAATCTCATCTTGCCGAGATCGAGACGGGTAAACGGACTCGGGAATTGTTTATGGATGAACTTGCGTCTGATGTTCGCTCTTCTTTAGAAGCAGTCGATCGCTTTGACCTCACGTTATCGTTTCATCATGCGCCAGCGTTGGGAAGCTGCCCCCGATGCAGTCTTAAAACCTCCGACGGTGGGACAAAGGCCAGCATTCACGAACGAATGTGGAACTACACCTGTAGCTCGAACTTTAGCGAGGCTTCTGCCTGCGGTTTCACACTCCCTAAAGATCTTGATGGGCGCTATCTCGATCCAGCCACAGTTAAAAGGCTACTTGAGGCTGACGATCAGGGCATTCTAGTAGAAGGTTTTCCTTCGACGGAGGAACGCGGTGGAACCGAGCAGCGGCGCTTGAAATTTATGCGAGATCATCTTGAAGTCTTATCAAAGTCGGGGGCTGCGCTAACCGCCAAATTGCATACCTCGTCAGACAATTCCTCTTCTAAGAAGCGGGTCACATGGGGACCATGTCCCGTCCATAAAGGGGATAGCTGCCTGATCGTTGAAACGAAGGCTGCTTTTATATGCGAGACCAGGATCCGACTCTTACGCTCGGGCGAAGAAGCGTCTAATGGTTTTTACTTACCCAAAACGGTCTGTGGTCGGGCCCTTAAGTTTGATGAGATTAACTCCTTTATTCAAAACGGGCGCACCAAGAAGATTGAGGGGTTTACCTCAAAAGGGGGGAAATCATTTGCCGCTTCTATTGTCCGGGCACCAAGTGGTCAATGGGGCTTAGAGTTTTAATATCCTCGATTGACCTTGCTTTATTATTAGAATTATTTTAAAATCCGCGAACTTTAAACAGTTCTAAGGAAATTCCATGGAAAACCCAACCCTCGATGTATCCGAAAAATCCTTAAATTTCGAGGACTTCGGTCTTCTACCGGTCATTTTAGACGGTGTTAAGGCAGCCGGATTTACTACAGCAAGCCCCATTCAAATCGAAGCAATCCCTGTTATTTTAAAGGGTTGTGATGTGATTGGTCAGGCTCAAACCGGTACCGGTAAAACCGCAGCTTTTGCGTTACCGGCACTCTCTCGTTTAAAAAATAACCGCACAGTTGAAATCCTAGTTTTAACACCAACTAGAGAGCTCGCAGTGCAAGTCTCAGACGAGATCACTCGCTTAGGTAAATTTGCGGGCATTAAATCCGTACCAGTGGTCGGTGGCCAAGATCTTTACCGTCAAGTTGAGCTTGTAAACCGTGGCGCTCACGTCATTGTGGCGACGCCTGGTCGTCTTATGGATCACTTACGTTCAAACCGATTCAAAAATTTCGCACCCCACATCGTTATTCTCGATGAAGCCGATGAAATGCTTGATATGGGATTTGTCGACGAGATCCGCGATCTTCTAAGACAGCTTCCACCCGAGCGTCAGACACTTCTCTTCTCCGCAACTATGCCGCCACCGATCAAAGCGCTTGCTGACGAGTTTATGAAAAAGCCAGTTCATATTAAATTGAACAGCGTTCAGCAAACGAACGTCGATATTGAGCAACGCCTTCACGTTGTAAGAGTTGACGAAAAAGAACATGCTCTTCTTCGTATTATTGATGTCGAAGATCCAGCAAAAGCGATTATCTTTTGCCGCACCAAACGTGACGTCGATGAAATTACTGAAAAGCTTATGGCTCGTGGCATTGCTGTGCGTGCGATTCATGGCGACATGTCGCAGCCACAACGTAACCAGACCGTTGAGCTGTTAAAACGCGGTCAAATTCGCATTGTTATTGCAACCGACGTTGCTGCTCGTGGTCTTGATATCCGTGGCGTGACTCACGTTATTAACTACCATGTGCCAGACAACCGTGAACGTTATATTCACCGTATTGGCCGAACGGGTAGGGCGGGTGAAACCGGTATTGCTATTACACTAGCAACTCCTGGCGACGTCAGAAATCACGAATGTTTCGATAAGAAAAACGCAGCTGACTTTAAAGTCTCTGCCGTTCCTAATAAATCTGCGGCACTTAGTCGTCGTGGTCGTGCGATGGCTGAAACCATCTCCGCCACTGATGTATGTCAGGATTGGTTGGAAGCAAGTGCAGAACTCCTAGGTTCAATGCCTCCCGAAGAACTCGTCGCTCGTATGTTCTCACTTCTGATGGGCAAACGCCGCGTCCTTGGTGAAGATCGTATTGGTGCAAGCGAAGACCAAGCACGTAAGATGCTTGCTCGTGAAGGTTCTTCACGTGGCGGCTTTAGTGGCGGCGGTGGACGCCCATCTTTTGGCAGAAGACCTCCATACCGTTCTGATTCACGTTCTGGCGGTGGATTCCCTCCTCGCCGTGATGGCGGTGGTGATCGCGGACCAAGAAGTGGTGGTTACTCTTCGTCGGATCGGCCTCGCTCCGATCGCCCAGCGTATAACAATAATCGCCCCCGCGGTGGTGATATGCCGTATTCGGATCGCCCTCGTACAGAGCGTCCTTTCAGTAGCAATGATCGACCTCGCTCCGATCGTCCGTTTACAAAACGTCCTCCTCGCGAAGCAGCTGCACAAAACTAATGAATTAAGGGGTTCCTGATGGAACCCCTTTTTTATTGTTATTATCCTGAGGGCTAAAGGCTGAAGAATCAGCTCTTCGACTACGGCAAATCAAACCATATAAACTTACAAGTCTTGCTGCAGTGGACGTTGAGAAGCTCGGGTCCATCTATTTTGAGGCCATCTCCGGCCTGCAAAGAAGTCGTCTTGTTGATTGTTACAGCGCCATCCACCAACTGAAACCAACCGCCACGCGCCCCAAAAACTTCGATATGAATAGCCTGGCCCACAGCTAAATCACCATGCCACAGCAAAGCATCTTGGTGAATCTTCGCACTTCCAAACCTTTGATCCGGGGAAGCTAAGAGCCTCAACCCATTGCTTTGAACAGGTTGGCTTTTCCATTCCACTTGTTCCCACGATGGCGGAATACCTTTTACGGATGGAATCAGCCATATCTGCAGCAAATGGCATGGTACGCTTTTATCTGGATTTGCCTCGGCATGTTCGATGCCGCTACCTGCGCTCATTCGCTGAATTTCACCAGCCCGAATGGTTCCGATATTTCCTAGGCTATCGCGATGCTCGAGGGTTCCCGAGATAACGTATGTAATAATTTCCATATCATTGTGACCATGCTGGCCGAAGCCTGTAGCACCCGCGATCACATCTTCATTGATCACACGGAGAACGCGATGCCTCATTTGTTTCGGATTGTAATATTCGCCAAAACTAAAAGAATGATGAGTTTTAAGCCAACCGTGATCAAAAAAACCGCGTTCTTTAGAAGCTAAAACAGAAATCATTTTATATCCTTCGTAGTCTTGATGCTCCTGTATTTCACAGGATGATCTGAGCTTTTAAATTTTACATCCTCATGCTTCAATAAACACGGAAATAAAAACTTTTTCAGGAAAATTGCCATGTCACAATTTAAAATCGATCGCCGTTTCTTCACAGACAAACTCAACTTGTCTGCAGATGAGCTCGAAGGCAGTGCCTTAAAGGCATTAGAATCGTTAAAAAACAAACAATGCACAGGTAAAGAATGGACGGGATGGTTTCATTGGCCTGCTGAGCGTGGGTTTGCTCTTGCGGATGATATTTATGCCTGGAAAAGAACCTTAGATATTAAATATGACCTCGTCGTCGTGATTGGCATTGGTGGTTCTTATCTTGGCACACGAGCTGTTTCCGATCTGATTTCTCATAGCTATGCTCATGGTCTTTATGATCCGCAAACAGCTACATCTAACCCCCAGATTGTCTTTGCAGGCCACAATATGTCGGAAAGCAATATGCTCGACCTCATGGATCTGATGGAAAAAAGAACCCCGGTCATCAACGTCATCAGTAAGTCAGGGACAACGACCGAGCCGGGCGTTGCTTTCCGGGTTCTTAGAGACTGGATGGAGAAACGTTTCGGCGTCAAAGAATCTGCCAAAAGAATCATTGCAACAACTGATCCTGAAAAAGGCGCGCTGCGTAAAGTTGCCGACGAACGCGGTTACAAAACATTCGAAGTACCGTCTGATTTAGGGGGCCGGTATTCTGTTTTGACAGGGGTGGGTTTGGTTCCACTGGCACTTGTTGGGTTTGATATAAATGCCTTGTTACAGGGTGCTCACGAAGTGTTTCTCGATTATTTAGCTCCAAAGCCTAAGAACATTGCCCGCGTTGGTCTCGAATATGCCATGTGCAGGACCGCAGCATGGAATGCTGGGAAAACCATCGAAGTCGTCGCCTATCCCGAGCCCAAACTCCGCAACACGGTTGAATGGTTTAAACAACTTTTCGGTGAATCCGACGGCAAACAGGGCAAAGGCTTATTTCCTGCGAGCATCGAGTGCACGATGGATCTGCACTCCATGGGTCAATATCTTCAAGATGGTGCACGCACCATGATGGAGACATTTCTTGCCGTAAATAATCCGCGGACTTCAAGCCGACGCTTAAAAGTTCCAGCGAGCGAAAGCAATATCGATGAATTGAAATATCTCGAAGGCACAGGCCTCGATGAAATTAATGATTCTGCCATGCTTGCCACAAGAATTGCTCACGCCGACGGTGGGGTGCCGGCCCTTGAAATTCGCATCGATGATTTATCTGCAAAAAGTATCGGAGCGCTGTTTGCCATGTACGAAACGAGTTGTGCCATCGGTGGATTGATGTTGGGAATCAATCCATTCGATCAACCGGGGGTCGAAGCTTACAAAGTTAATCTCTTTGGTTTACTCAATAAGCCTGGCTTCGAACAAGTTGGCAAAAAGCTAAAAGAACGAAGCTGAAATTTTGATTTTAATTCTAAGAAATGAGATACTTTAAGCATTCCAAGATTAAAAACAGGAGCGCGAATGAAAATTTCACTCAAATATTCAATTTTATTAGCATTGACCGGCGTCTCCTCACAGCTTTCTAGCTGTAAAACAAGTTCACCAACAAATTCTGTAAAATCATCCCCAGAATCCGCAGAATCAATTTTTTTACCTGAAGGTCATTCCTGCAGCAAATGGTTCCAAACCAAGGTCATCGCTACGAGAGTTAAGTCCTCGGTCGTTAGCTCTGGCCAAGCAAACTTTGATGCAGAAGGCACTTTCAGCAAAGTCGTTCTTAGCGGAATTCATGAAAAATACACGGGCAAGGAAATCGCGGCAGGTACAAAATACATCCTGACTTCCTGTAGAGTTACAAGTGATCTTGCTTCTAAGACTGGCCTTACGTCCATGCAAGTTTCAATCAATCTCGGTGACGAGCAGGGCCATGCGGTCGATACCGGTGGTTTACTTACCGTCACCTCTTCGGCGAAAACGGCTAGTGCAGCGGAAAAATCTATCGAAGACGCAGTCCGAAACATCTTTGTAGAGCCTAATTTGTAAAACTTGCTTTTTTGCAGAAAGCCAATACGAGAAGTTGTTTCAGCTTGAACTGGCTTCGTTTTATTTTATTTTTGTTTTTTGCTTACGACTTTAGTTTTACCTATTTTTTTTTCTTTTGCTGGCAGGCTTAGTTTTCTTGCGTTTTGTCGCGGGAATTTTGCCAATGCGCAAATCTCCTCGACGGACAAGCTGGCAGGCCTTCAGAACATCCTGATCAAAATGATCTGATTCAAAGGGGATAACTTGCCACCCCGTAGGACCGGGGCCAAATAATGTAATAGAGCGAATACTAGGAAGATCCTTTTGCAGCGATTCATGATGCTCGGCCGTTGTGGCAATCCAAACACCATTATCTTCTGGCGAAGACTCGCGCGCTCTCAGAATAAAGATGATTTTACCGTCAATATAAAGTGAAAAACAGCCAAACATCCTACCGACAATAGGATTTAGTGCGGCTAACTCTTCTAGAACAAAATCAAATGGTACATCGGGAGTAGGTTTTAGTTTCAAGCTCAAGCTCCAATAAGATTTTGCCCGCAAACTCTAAGGGTTTGACCATTCACCCCAGCGCCAGCTCTCGAAACAAGCCAAGTGACGGCCTGGGCCACGTCATCTGGTTGGCCGC
>CAZUYQ010000023.1:19064-22391 GCA_964624705.1 uncultured Polynucleobacter sp. | reverse complement strand
GCCATCTCTCGGACCGCGAAAGGCATAGACGCCGTCATCCGCGTTTCGATAAAACCAGGAGCTACGCAGTTAAACCTAAAACCACTGTCGAAGTTCCTTGCGGCAAGAGCTCTCGCATAACCGATAAGGCCAGCCTTCGAAGACGCGTAGTTTGTTTGCCCAGGGTTTCCTGCGAGTCCGCCAATACTTGAAAGGAACACAACTGCAGCGTCTTTTGCTAAAAGCGTATCGTTTTCTTTGCCCAACATCAATTCGGTCATCGTCACAGGGACGTTCAAGTTGATATTAAGAACATCCTCCCAACGTTCATTATTCATGCGGCCGAGAGTTTTATCACGGGTGATGCCCGCATTGTGCACGACGCCATGAATAGGGGCATAATCCCAGATTTTTTTGACGACAGCCCCCGAACTTTCCTCTTTCGCTAAATCGACTGGTAGAACGACGCCACCAATTTCTTTCGCCAGACGCTCCAAATTTTCAATCTCTTGTGGGCGATCCAGAAGTATCACTTTGGCCCCTTCGCGGGCTAAGCGTCGCGAAATTTCGGCACCGATTCCTTGAGCTGCGCCGGTTACCAGAATTGTCCGCTCATGCAGCAATTCTTCAAACCGCTCTTCCATTGCGGGTCTTTTCCCGCCCACGACAATAACTTGTCCAGTCACAAACACACTATGATTCGATAAGAAAAATCGGACCGCTCCGTCAAGTGCGGCACCATCATTAGCTTCAATAAGGTTTACGGTGATACCCTTGGGGCCCAGCTCTTTGGCAAGACTTTTAACAAATCCCGTCAATGATTCTTGGATAGCTGCCTCACCGGGGGAACCGGTGCTAAGTGGTAGATTGCCAACGACCAAGATTTTTGCGCCCCGCTTAAGCCGCGACAGATTCAAGTGCATAAAAGAATAAAGTTCTTTTAGATCGATAACAGACCGTAAAGAGCTCGCATCAAAAACCAACCCACCTAGCTCACCTTCTTCACTACCAAGCCCTGCGCCAGCATCCCAGAGAATGCGCTCGAGACTTTCAACAGATCCTATTCCTCGACGGCCTCCCACCAGGAGATTGCGTCCAAGCAGAGATTGGTGAACCCAGCCACGACTTTCGCGAGTCAGCAGAGGGGGAAGTGAAATGGGGATTTTTGTGGTTTTAAGAACTGAGCGCGCAAATGGACTGCGGCTTAAATTTAAAAGGAGATCACTCATAAAAAGAACCTCAATGGGGAAAATACATAGATCTTCGCACCATTGAGGTTACAACAATATCCAATACCTTCAAGCTTTATCGATCTTTCGAACACTGCGCATATTGGCCGCTAGGACCTTTTTACGCAGGCGAACCGATTTAGGGCTCACTTCGATCCACTCATCGTCATCGATCCACTCGATACACTTCTCTAGGCTCATTTTTTTGACACCGTAGAGATTCGTAATACCGTCGGATCCGGTTGTACGCATGTTTGTCAATTTTTTTGGCTTAACAGGGTTCACGTTAAGGTCATTGTCCCTAGCACATTCGCCAATGATCATGCCTTCATAAACTTCAACGCCTTCACCAATAAACAGCTGACCACGTTCCTGAACTGCGGCAAGAGCGTATTCAGTAGTTTTACCAGAACGATCCGAAATCAAACTACCTGTTTGACGGTGAAAAATAGTTCCAGCGTGTGGCTTATAGCCAATCGATTCTGAGCTAATAAGACCAGATCCGCGAGTTGCGGTTTTGTACATCGAGTTAGTTCCGAGCATCCCGCGTGTTGGGATCTCAAACACAAGTCTTACGCGTTGTTCATCGGTATTCACTGCAGAGGCTGCTTCATAGGAAACAAGCACACCTTTGCGTTGCTGATACATTTTAGTAACATCGCCGGCGGCACTTTCAGGTAAATCCAGAATCATCCGTTCGACAGGCTCTAACTTGACGCCATCTTCGACCTTCATCAAGACGTTCGGGCGACCAACCATGAATTCTAGGCCTTCACGACGCATTTTTTCAATCAAAATACCAAACTGTAATTCACCGCGGCCGAGCATATAGAACTGATCTGGCACATCGGTATCTTCAAGACGAAGAGCCACGTTACTACGAATTTCTGTAAGGAGGCGTTCGCGAAGTTCACGTGACTGAATCGCCTTTCCTTCCCGTCCAGAATTCGGGGTTGTGTTGATGGAGAAAATCATCCGCATCGTAGGTTCTTCAACGCTGATCCGTTTCAACGCAACCCCATTGAGACCACTTAAAGTATCGCCGATTTCGAGAACTTCACAGCCTGCGATCAAACCAATATCGCCAGCATTGATTTCTTCGACTTCAACTTGTTTCATTCCTTCATACGACAAGAGCCTAAAGATCTGAAACTTCTGGACCGAAGGTTCGCCTTTTTCGTTTACGCCATGACGAAGTAATTCTTGGCCTTTGCGGGCACGACCAGCAGCCAAACGGCCAAGTGCAAGATTACCAAGGTATTCAGAGTAGGCAATGTTAGACACCAGCATTTGTAGTTCTGCATTTGGGTCCGCTTTAGGGGCAGGGATTTTCAAAATTTCATCAAATAACGGCTTCAAGTTACGTTGGCCGCCACCTTCGAGAAAAGTTGGAATGGCGTCAATATCCGCCGTACACCAGCCTTGGCGGGCACAAGCGTAAATGATTGGGAAATCGCATTGTTCATTCGATGCACCCAATTCAACGAATAAGTCGAATGCTTTATCAACACATTCGGTCACCATGGTGCTACCGACAGCCTCAGGGCGATCGACCTTGTTAATACAAAGAACAATTTTAAGGCCCTTATCAATAGCCTTTTCCAATACGAAACGAGTCTGTGGTAGGGGGCCTTCCACTGCATCTACAAGCAAGATGGCTCCATCAACCATGTCCATAATACGTTCGACTTCCCCACCGAAATCAGCATGGCAAGGGGTGTCGACAACATTGTCCTTAACGTCACCGATTAAAAAGGATGCGTTCTTTGCAGAAATGGTAATACCGCGTTCACGTTCCTGGGAGTCAGAGTCCATCATCCGTTCTGCAGTGGCTTCATGGGCCTGGAAGGTTCCAGCCTGCTTTAGAAGAAAATCCACAAGCGTCGTTTTACCGTGGTCAACGTGAGCAATGATGCAGATATTGCGGAGACTCTGAGCCATAGGATCCTCAATCAAAAAAAAATGGACGTCTTATGCCTTTGTTAGTCGCAACTCGCGGACTAGTGGCACTTGAGCTAGAAGGGACAAACGCTTGTATTCGCGCCACAAAATAGATGAACCTACCCAACTAGTCTATAGTTGATTCTGTAAATTTATCAAAAACTTGGATTAAAAGTTA
>CAZUYQ010000023.1:9738-19054 GCA_964624705.1 uncultured Polynucleobacter sp. | reverse complement strand
GGAGCGCTGACCCCCAGGTAAATCCCGCCCCAAAGGCGGTCATCATCATCAGATCGTTTTCCTTGATACGCCCAGATTTTACACATTCATCCAAGGCGACAATGATGGAAGCAGCGGACATATTACCGTAACGTTGGATATTATTATAGGTTTTCTCAGCCGGGATCGCTAAACTTTGGGCAATATGTTCATTGATGCGAAGATTCGCCTGGTGAAAGAGCCAGAAATTCACATCTTCGACCTTTAGCTTTTCTTTAGTCAAAACCTCAGAAATGACCTCAGGCATCCTGGTAACCGCATGTTTGAAGACATACTTGCCGTCCATCTTAGGATTGACCCGACCGTCAGCGATATGCTCGGGCTGAATCCATTTCAGATCCTTTGAAGAGGGGTATTCCACCTGAAGTTTATTGGCATGCTGACCTTCCAGGTGGGTGGCAACCCTTAGGACCCCGTTTTTTGGGTTCTTTGCAGGTTCGACAATGGCGGCTCCTGCACCGTCACCAAATAACACGGCCATATCGCGGCCCCGATCTGACTTGTCCAAGGCCACACTCTGGACCTCAACACCGACCAATAAAATACGTCGATAGAGGCCCGAGGACACTAAAGCCTTAGCGACTTCTAAGCCATAAATAAAACCACTGCATTGAGCTCTAATATCTAACCCGGGTGTAGAATTGAGACCCAGTTTAGCTTGTAGAAAGGAACACGTACCCGGGAAATACGCCTCGGGTGATAAGGTTGCGACCAGAATATAATCAATATCACTTGCGGTAATCCCAGCCGCTGCCATGGCTTTATGAGACGCTTCCAGTGCGAGATCAGAGGGACCGATACCTTCCGTGATCCACCGCCTTTCTTCAATACCGGTTCGCTGACGAATCCACTCATCCGATGTATCCATCATTTTTGCGAGATCGTCGTTCTTAACGACTCTTGGCGGGACTGCCATCCCTGTGCCCGTAATCGTTACCGAAATACTCATAAGCTTTATCGCTCCCCATAAATGTTTGATTGTGGTTTATAATAGGCATGCAGGATGTGTCCTTAGTTATTTTCTGCCCTGCAACAATTGCTCACTATATGAACAACAAAGGTGCATTAAAATTATAATAGGAACTAATATAGCACAGGATCCCTTTACTGCCATGAGTGACAGCAATCGTATTATTCCACCCAATTTAGCTGGGCCGGTACCGGTGGCGTCAGTGCATGAACATCCTGTGGCACCGGCAGTGACCCCTCAGGCGACTCAAGCAACCACTCATAGTCGCGTAGCTCGCATTCATACCGATCGCTATTTTAACCGTGAGCTTAGCTGGCTCGAGTTTAATGCGCGAGTCTTAGACGAAGCCTGTTTGTCGACGACGCCTTTACTAGAAAGGCTTAAATTTCTAGGTATTTTTAATAATAATCTTGATGAATTTTTCATGGTCCGGGTCGCCGGCTTGAGAAAAATGGTTCAGGAAGATATTAAGTCATCGTCGGACAGCCCGGACGAATTAGCGGGCGAGATTATTTTAAAACAAATACGCGACCGTGTTTGTGAGCTAATGACTATTTGTTACAAGCAACTGCACGAAGAAGTGTTGCCTGGACTTGCAAAAGAAAATATCGAAATCGTTAACTATGCGCAATTGCCACAAGAGAACCGCAATCAACTCACCGAATACTTCAGAGATAATGTTCAGCCGGTGCTAACTCCTCTGGCTGTAGATCCCGCGCATCCATTTCCGTTCTTAACAAATATGAGCCAGTATCTGGTGGTCCTATTTAAAGACATTGATTACAGCGCCAATACTACAAATCCACCGATTGGACTTGTGGAAGTGCCCTCAGTTCTTCCCCGCCTTGTTCCGGTTACTTGGAAACCTGACCGCAAGCAATATATTCTCCTCGAAGATTTGGTACGTGCAAATATAAATCGGATCTTTTTAGGCTATGAAATGTCTGATGCACAGCCAATTCGCGTCACAAGAAATTTAGACTATACCTTGCTCGAGAACGAAGTTGTCGATCTATTAAAATCAGTACAACGCGAATTAACGAATCGCGAACACCAGGAAGCCGTGCGGGTTGAAATTGGCGGAAAACTTCCAAAATCCGTAATGGCAATTTTAAAAAGAGAGCTTCATGTTTCACTCGAGGAAATTTACGAGTGCGATTCCCCTTTGCAAATTCCTGGACTCATGGCCCTTTATCAATTGCCAATGCCGCAGCTTAAAGACCCTGCATTTAACCCTCGTTTACCGATGCAAATGATGAGCAACGAAGATATGTTCGCGATGATCTCGCGAGAAGATATTCTTCTTCATCATCCCTACGATAGCTTTTATCCGGTGATTGAATTCTTGCAGGTTGCAGCCCATGATCCCAATGTTCTTGCAATCAAGCAGACACTCTATCGTAGTGGTGGCGATAGCCCAATCATTGAGGCACTCATTGCAGCGGCAGAAAACGGCAAACAAGTCACAGCAGTGGTCGAATTAAAAGCCCGCTTCGATGAGAAAAACAATATTTCATGGGCAAGACGCCTTGAGCGTGCCGGTGTCAACGTTGTCTTCGGTTTTGTTGGGCTAAAAACTCACGCCAAAGCAACACTCGTTGTAAGACGTGAGGGCAATAAACTTGGTAGATATGTTCATCTCAGCACCGGAAATTACAATTCCAATACGGCTAAGATGTATACGGATGTCAGCTTATTTTCGGCTAGATGCGAGCTTGTCGATGATGTTGGTCAAGTGTTTAATATTCTAACAGGATTTAACATCTTTTCAGGAGAACTCAAACTTAAGCGTAGGCATATTACGCCTGAGATGAAGAGCGTATCGATTGCGCCTTTGACCTTACGACTCAAGCTTATTGAGCTTGTTCAACGTGAGATCACCAACAAGAAAGCCGGTCTAAAAGCCCAGATTGTGGCGAAGGTAAATGCGCTAACCGATAAAGAACTTATCGATGCTCTCTATGAGGCATCACAGGCTGGCGTTGAAGTAAAACTTATTGTCCGGGGGATGTGCTGCTTAAGGCCAGGAGTAAAGGGCCTTAGTGAAAACATCAAGGTAACCTCGATCATTGATCGCTTCCTTGAGCACAGTCGGATTTATTTTTTCGACAATAACGGCAAGGGTGAAGTCTATATGGCTTCGGCCGATATGAGCCCACGAAATATGGACCGGCGGATTGAGGTTCTCATTCCCTTAGTGGCCTCCGACGTTAAAGAACATATCGTCAATCACATCCTAAACACCTACCTCAAAGACAATGTAAAGGCTTGGTCACTCCGACCAGACGGCTCCTACGAGCGCAAACACGCTGGTCAAGGCCAACCCGAAATACGTGCTCAGCAGAAATTTATCGAACTCGCGAGAGACTACGGTATTAAGTCCATTCCTTACGAAATGGCAATTCGCCACAACACCGTAAAAGAAAAAGGCGCCCGGCCGTTGGCCAAGGCGCGTAAAACGCAAGTTAAAGATCATTAGTAGAACATTTATTTTTTCAATATTGGCGCTGGTGCAACCGCTGGAATAGAAACTGGCGTGCCAACCGTTGGGTCACCATCAAGCGCCAAGCCCAATTGAGCTACTTGGCCGTTTAGGAGGATGTTCAACTGCGGAACAACATCTCCACCTTTGCCAGTGGGATCGTTTCCTTCCGGTAAAGCCTCACCTGAGGATTTAGCCAGGAGAGCCTGAATGTCAGGAGGTAATTTATTTAGAGGAATCTCGACACTCATCGACTTCGCCCCGATAGGAATAATGTTCGACGCAATCGCTGGGTTTGGCGGATCATTAGCATCCGGGTTAGGAATTTTTGGCACGGCGCAATTCTCTGGAGGCGGGCATTCTGGATCTCCAGGTCCTTTCATGGCGACCGCATAATTTGTCAAAGATATATATCTAAAATCTTTTGGGTCAATCGGCTTTTGAATGACAAGACTCGCGAGTTTAATCGGATTAAGAATTGGGGTGCCAAATGTCATTGTGAGTATTGCAACCCCTCTAACAGCATCGGCTTGAATAGAAACACCTTTAACATCTGAATCTTTACCTTTATTGCAAGATGCTGCAAACGCAATAATAGAGCCAAGAATAAATGCATTTTTGTTAATTTTCATTTGGTGAGCCTCCGTATGCAAGCCTATCGGACCTAAACACAAAAAACTTAATATATGGATTTTAACTCTTAAATATCCGATACTTGATGGAACTATTTAAACCAGCTAACCCTTAGAATCAGTCATTCCACGACCAGGAGCAGTCCTATGGCCCTACCCGCTGTAAAGCCGCAAAAAATGGGGGTCCTAACCTACGCACTGCTTATCATCGTTGCCATTCTTACGGTGCTAACTGCCGGTCGCCCTCTGAGAGACGAGCTGCAAATTATTGTTAATTGGAAATCAAAATTCTCGGCATACCAAAATATCGGCACGAATTGCCAAGTAGCTATTAAGCAAATCGAAACACCGCTTTCAGAAGCGGATCAGCTCACCATTGGCCGGCGCGAAGCCATTCCTTACGCGGTTCCATACCGTGCCGAACCAACATATGTCCGTATTTTGAAGCATCAGTGGACATATACGTCTTGCAGTTTTTTGATCGCGAAAAGTAAGGACAACGATGATATCGGATATTTATTTTTGGGTCCTTTGTGGGGAGACACGAAAATTTATATCAACGGCATAAAAGTTCGCTCAACATTGACGCCTAACAATATCACAATCCCAGTCGAACCAGAGTGGCTTGAAAAACCTATAAAATTAGAGATTACTTCCTGGAACCTGGGCTCTGGGGCCGGTCCGATGTCGCTTATTCCTATGACCTACCTCGCAAACGATCTGGATTTACGCGCCATCGATCGATCACTCCAATATTACCGTACGGAACGCCCGTTGGTTCCAATTGGTATATGCGGATCCATGGCGTTACTTTTTAGTTGCTGCTGGATTTTTGGAGTTCGTTACCGCGACGTCTATTGGATGATTATTGCGACCTCGTTGTCCGCAATATCCGCCGGACTCAATCACGATCCAGTGAACGAGCTTCCAAGCTACATGAGTATTGTTGGTGATGTTAGCCAAATGCTTTCTTGGACTGCGCTTTGCATTGCCGTCTACACATTCATAAGAAAACCTGGCTCACAAAATAAATTAATCGGGATCTTTTTTGGAGTTGGTATTCTTTATGGTTGTCAGTGGCTTATACCTTATGAATTAAGGACACGGTTGATTGGCAATATCAATCGCCACGATGAGGTTCCGATTGGAATCGCACTTTTGTCATTGTCTTATATGTCATTTCAACTTCACCCGAGCATTCCCCAACGTCGATTGATGCAACGAAAAGCACTCGCATTCGCTCTACTAATTCTTGGTTGTTTTATACTGTGGTCTGGATTTTATGCTTTTAGAGTTGGTATTACGCCTTCGACGCTCTCGCGCACAACATTTATTACAGTTTTTGGTACATTCATGATGATTGACCTCGTAGTCTTTCAAAGAGCTTACTTTGAAGAGAAATCTCTTAAAGAAGAAGAAGAACGCAGGCGTACTGCTCTCGAGGACCGCTTAGAACTAGGTCAATCCATTCAAAGACTCTTGATGCCGACTACGGGTGAAGCAAGTTATGGTCCATTTAAAATTCACGCCTATTTTGAAAGCGCCGAAAAAATGGCGGGAGACTGGTTCACTTGGTGGCCAGAGCCTGATTTCTTCCGAGTAGTTTGCGGGGATGTCGTAGGCAAGGGTCCACAGGCCGCTGTAGCTTCAACCGCCATCCTCACAAGCTGCCACAACTTTCGTAAAAATGGCTCATCTTTAGAAAGTTTGGTCATTGACCTAAATGCCATTGTGTACGAACTCTTCAGCACGACCTCTTCTTCGACCGTGGCGTGCGCTGAACTATTGACGGATGGGACAGTCCGCATTGTCAATCACGGTTTTGCGGGATGGATTCATATAAAAGAAAGAAAATCAGAGCTCATCCCCCAACGCGGTGCAGCACTGGGTATTCGAGCAACCATCGATTGCAACGCAACAATCCTAACCCTCGCTCCAGGCGAACGTCTACTGATCTTCTCTGATGGAGTTGCCGAAGGACCTCGGTCCATGAAACGCATTTGCGATACCGCAGCCAAGCATCACGACTCGAACCTCTCCACGCTAACCCAGGCCTTGATTGAGGTCGGAGCGGATTCCGTGATAAATGACGACCGGACTTTGATTATTATCGAACGAACTTAATAAGTTTTGTTGTGATAATTTATCAAATTCAACAAGTCTATCTAGCTAATTTTAAAAACAAAAGTCGATATTATTATAATAGGTTCAAGTTTTTCCAAGTCAGCACCGATACGGAACCATAGACTTGTTTTACACGAGAGTTGTGAAACGGTCTGAAGTTTGGCGCGGGGATTTCTATTTATTTCTCGTAACAGAGAGCAGGGAAGAATTATGCAAACCAATTCTAAAATTCTAAATTTATTGTCTGTTATAGTGATGATTCATCTTACTAGCTGTCGCTATAACCCCCGCGATCATAACACCGATAGCACCACTGAATCACTCAATGCAAGCGAGCGAATTAATCCAAATTCTGTCGGTATGACCCAGCCGAATGAAATAATTATCTACTACGCAAATGAATCTGCACCGGATGGAGAAGAACTCCAAAATATTCAACAATTGGAAACACGATTTCTGAACTATCCCGAGCTTAAAGGTATCGTCGATAGTTTACAAAACGACCGGAAAGTTTTCCCTGCGGCCGTTGATAAACAACTTGTCGATTTAAAAGCATCGCTTTGTGGTAAGCCGCAAAAAGGACTTATAGCTTTTACCAATCGCAGTCTACGCGGACCTTCTGCAGCGAGTTCTGTCTTAGTTTGTCAGCCTAATAAAGGCCCAGAGCAGATGGACTTGTCGAGAAGCTTCAGCGAGTTAATGAAGACCCATCCCAAGCTACAAAGTAACTTCCTCGCAACCAACAATCCCGCATCTATGACCGCAATCTTCGACTGGGCGCTAACCCAGACAGAGACATTGTTTCCTCCTGCAACACATTCCTATATTCTCATAAGTAAATCCCACGGTTCCGGACAATATTTATTAACCCCCAAATTGACTATGCGTAACGCAGATGTCTTAGAAGATGACATCGCTAAGCTCAGAAGCGGCGTCTTATTAAAATCATTCTGGTATTTCGCTGACTTTATATTGAATAAACCAGCCTTCGGAAGCAACGTGGACAAACCAGCAAGTCGATTTGCGCGCCTATCCCAACTCGACAAAGCAGGCGAAGATAAGGCTGGAGAAGACAAAGCGGGCGAAGATAAGGCTGGAGAAGACAAAGCAGGCGAAGATAAGGCTGGAGAAGAAAAAATTGCTGTTGGAGCCTATGATCTTGAAGTGGGTGTCCGCAAAGCGGCGTTCATCAATGGGCTTACAAAACATAGTAATATGCAATTTTCATTGATTTTCTTGGACGCCTGCAAAAGTTATTTACCAAAAGATATTCTAGTTGAGTTACGTAAGGCGAAAGAAAGATCTAACATTGGCTTTATCTACGCCTCAGATGAAGACGGTCTTCCATATGATTTACTTGATTTTTCCAAAATTATTTTCGATGGCCCCAATCGTCTTTACGCAATTATCGACAAAGCCTTGGAAGATAAAGTCGGCAAATAACTCCTACCAGGGCAGCGGGATCTAGAAATCGTTCGAATGAGCCGATAGAACTTACAGGTCTACCGGCTCATTTATTTTTTAAGGTATTTTTGTGAACGAATTTATTCGAAAAAAGTTAAACTCTAGCTCAAGCAAGGCGAAACTTTTGATTCGGACCGCCATTGCCATGATGAAGGAGGCTTGGTCCACACCAGCTACCTGGCGCATGCGCACGCAAATTTTATCAGTGATAGCTATTTTATCCGCGATCATATGGTTTCTGTCCATTCGCATTGGTTCATATTTAGACTATCCTCCTCAAATCTATAATGATCCACAGATCTACAATCTTACCCAAGAAAAAATTAAATGGGATGTATTCTACGGGAGTAGTCCTAAGTGCGGCGAGATAGACTGTCACCTAACATCCGACTTCCCTAAAAAGAACTATCTGAAACAAATGGTACTGCCCGCTCGTGAATTTCCATTAAGTGACTATAAATCTGGGCAGTTAATTTATCTCCGCACGACGGTTTTCCTACCAGATTTCATGCGTAAAACCCCGCTGCTGGTGATTCATACGCCTAAGATATTTGCCGACCGGTACTGGCTTTATATCAATAATAGGCTTGTGGAAGAAGGAGACATGGAGTCTCTACTAGCGTCAATTCCAAGCGATTTACTTGGACCCGACGGCAGGCTAGATATCGCATTCAAGATTGACCCCGGTAATCTTTCATTTCAGGGTATCGCTAATCGTTCGGATCTAGTGATCGGCGAAAAGGCAAAATTGCGACCAACAATTTTCCTTTCGAAAGATTTATCTTCCAATTTATTTCTTTGGTTCCTATTGCCAAGAATCACTTTCTGCACGATGTTCGCATTCTTTTTCATAACGATGTCACGTACTCGCGATATCTACGCATTCGTCCTATATGCCTTCTGGGGTGCGCTAGAGCTTTTTTTCCGTTCCGAATATGCATCGACAATGCTGCCGTGGGACGTTAAATGGAATTTCTTAGGAATGCTAAGTCGAAACTTTTCGACCTTTGCATTCGTCTCATTCATCTACTGCTATTTTCGTCTAAATGACACTCGCTTCAGTAGGATTCTTGCGCTTGGAGTGTGGGGCCAAATCACTTTGGCCATCCTCTGCTTAACGGTAATTCCCTACAAAGCTGCCGATACTATGACCGATCTCATCATTGTGTTATTGAAGCCAGCATCCCTGGCTTTTGCTGCATTTATCTCTATTCGTTCATTCCACAGACTTCGTGCTAGCCAAGATAGTAAGATTCGCATGCAGTCTGCGTTGCTCCTGTCAGTCGTCTTTTTGTTTTGGTTTGTCGTATCACTCTTTGAATCGACGGACACTGTTCTTGATATGCTGGGATATAATGCCGGCGGACTGGTTCGAAAAACCTGGCTTGTTGACCTTGCCTTCTTCTTTGTACTAGCTGCCCTCACTGCCATCGAAATTGGTGCGTCCTTCGCAAACAAACGCGCCATTGAAGCTGAGTTGCGCGCCCTAGAAGAACGATTGGAGCTGGGACGTATGGTTCAGAACCTACTACTGCCAGAATCTCTAATCGGTGAATTCAACGGCGCAAAATATCAGTTCTTCTACGAGCCTGCGCAAAAGATGAG
>CAZUYQ010000023.1:8359-9728 GCA_964624705.1 uncultured Polynucleobacter sp. | reverse complement strand
ATTTGGAAAACAGAGACAGGAGAATGCCGTTTGTTCGTAGGAGATGTCGTTGGCAAGGGACCGCAGGCCGCGTTGGCCGTGGCAGCAATTGCATCGAGCCTAAGTGAGTGTAGAGATGCCCAGCTTTCTATGAGTGACACTATTGCTAGAATCAATCATCGTCTTATTGAGCTGTTTCACGGCACGGTTGGCACGACGCTGACAGCCATCTCACTGGACGCCCATATGAAGGCAGAACTGTATACTTGTGGTGCACTTGGCTGGATCGTTTTCGCAGACAATGTTTGGGACTACGTCCCTTTACGAGGTTCGTCGCTCGGAGTCGACGCCAAAATAACGGTTAGTACAAAAGCCATACAGCTTAAGCCAAATAATACCCTGACTGCATTTACGGATGGCTGTCTCGAAGGCAGCCGCGCTCTTAAAGTTTTATTCAAACAATTGAAATTGAAAAATATAGATCCTGGCTCGCAACTAGAACTCCATCGGGAAATCATTTCAGTGGGTCAAACCTCCGTAGTCGAAGATGATAAAACGATGCTGATTATTTCCCTTTGAAACTGCGAGGGGGGATCGGAATTTGATTGTTATCGAACGGGTATAACCTTGAATAAGGCTAGCGTTCATTCAAGTTTAAGGAACCTGCCTCTTGCTAAAATGTATAATTATTAATCACAACCGCTAGCACCTATGAGACTTTTGGGCTTGATCTTCCTCCCCTTCCATTTTTGTTAATAACACCCCCCAATCATAGAAATTAAAACTTTTTTCGCCGTGCTCACTATTATCTCCCCCTACGCTAAAATGTATAAATATTAATCACACCAGGGCGTTGACGGCATTTTCGGGCAAATCCCTTACAGTTCAGGGTCTTCAAAGCCCTTATCTTGTTCAATTAACCCGCAAAATGACGGTTAACATATTGATTTTATTAGTTATTTTGACATATTAAATATAGTTCAATTATCATCTGTATATTGAACGAAATACATCAAATCTAACCCTTTGATATAATTTTGATATTTGTTTAAACAGCAACACCGATATTTTAGATGTTGCTAGTTTAATAAATTCGAACCACCGGCATACTTGCTGTCGTTGTCTTATTGATCCGGTAGTGATGCATATATTTTAAACAAATCAGCTGTGACGGTGGACGATTAGGGTGCAAAAAAGTCCATAAGCCTTACTGAAAACATGTAACTATTTGTTATTATTGATTTATTTTAAAGTACGGGTAGGGGGAGGGGAGCTAAACCAATGATGGACCCTAAAAAAGGCGTGCCTGAAGTCTTCGTCTCTTCATCGCTCCAAAATAAGATCTCGCCGATCTTGATAGACCTCGAATCCACTCAGCAATGTTTTAGAT
>CAZUYQ010000023.1:1560-8349 GCA_964624705.1 uncultured Polynucleobacter sp. | reverse complement strand
TCGCCCTTGACGATCACGACAACGCATTGTCAATCAAGCTTTCCATAGAATCATCGATAGTATAAAATCGCCAGAAATCGCAACCTAACCCTCATATTTCTGGTGATTTCGGTGAAAGCTCAAAAGAGGCAGAATTTAGGCCAGCAGGAACTGTTCCGCAGTCGTTTAGAGAACTTGATTGATCACAATCATACGCTTGTAATTCTTGCTGATAAAGTTAACTGGGAGTTTTTTGACGAGAAATTTGGCTCAGATTTTTCCGACGACACCGGTCGTCCAGCTCTGAGAACTCGGTTGATGGTGGGGCTTCAATATTTGAAGTACCTGTACAGTGAAAGCGATGAGAACGTCGTTAAACGTTTTTTGGAGAATCCATATTGGCAGTATTTATGCGGGAATGAGTATTTCGAGCACGAATTTCCTTGTCATCCAACTTCGATTGTAAAATGGCGTAAACGTCTTGGTGTTAAAGGCGCCGAGAAGATGTTGCTTGAGACCATTGAACTTGCCAAACGCGAAAAAGTTGTGACAAGCGACGACTTAACTGAGGTGTATGTTGACACCACTGTGCAGCCAAAAAACATCGCTTATCCAACCGACGGTGCACTGACAGATACAGTCAGACGAGCATTGGTCCGGTTAACGGATGAAGCTGGAATAAAACTCAGGCAAACATACCGCAGGCTTGGGCGAAAATCTCTGCAACAGCATATTCGCCTCAAACACACCAAGGATCACAAAGGTGCCAGAAAGCACCTGAGAAAGCTTAGAACCTATCTTGGGCGTGTTATGCGCGATATTAAAAGGAAAGTGGCTAATCCTACCGGTAAACTGGCACATTTACTCGATGTTGCCGAAAAAATTTATTCGCAAAGAACTGGGACAAAAAACAAAATTTACAGCGTTCATGCGCCGGAAGTGCAATGCATTGCTAAGGGTAAAGCTCATAAGACCTATGAGTTTGGCAGCAAAGTGTCTGTGGCGACGACGGTGAAGTCGAACTTGATAGTTGGAGTCCATTCTTTCGTGAACAATCCATTTGATGGCCATACGATTTCCGACGCACTTTGCCAAATCAAGACTCTTACTGGTGATTATCCCAAGGCAGCTTACTGTGACCGAGGTTATAAGGGCAGCGAGGGCACGATATTTTCAACGAAAGTTTTTTTGCAGGGAACCAAAGCCACCATCAATGACAAGATAAAACAGCGACTCAGGTCGCGCAGCGCGATTGAACCTGTGATCGGCCACATGAAATCAGACCACCGGATGGATAAAAACTTTCTCTTAGGATTTCAAGGCGATCAAATCAACGCTCTGATGGCGGGGTGCGCCTTCAATATGAAAAAAGTGCTGCGGGCGGTTCTTTTTTGGATTTTATCGATGGTCACAAATTTATTAAGTGCTTGGGAGACGACAAAACCGCCTAAAAATAGGCGTTTTTTCGATAATTTCGGCGTGCAAAATTTTCTGCCTATTTATTGAACTATCGTTCAACGACTTTTTCAGGACGGACTAGATAGCAGGCTTCGCAGCCAACTCTAGAGTCCATTAACAATAGTCCAGCGTTTCGATTTTCACCTTAGTCGGGTTTGTGTCGACTAGTGCACCAACGGCCACTCGACGGCCCCTGCGGTTTATCCATAGTCGACGAGAATGTGGCTCGCAGTGCTCATAGGTCCCATGGAGGCTGCAGCGGATCGCCACTGACACCCATATCGGCATTGCCTAAAACCTTTGTCCTTTGACATCGGTATCAAAATTAAGGCCATCTGGCGTAGTACCTGACAAATGAATGGGATAATACTCACCGTCGCCTGGATAACCGCCCCTCTCATAGTAATATTTGATGGTGGCTCTTGATTCTGTACCCGCAGAGTTTCTAAGCGTTAACGTACGTGAAATCTGGCCATCGCCATGCATCGGTTCAACAACAGGATAAGATTTTTCCACCCCATCCTTGATTAGGAAAATCGCTTCGACGCATGACGTTCTTTGGCATGTCACGTTATAACACACCTGAAATCCTTGCGAAGTGACACCACACTCGCCGTACCGCGACCGTTCGAAAAGTGAAACCAAGTTGGCGGTGTCTGACCTTTTAGATTTTTTTTCCAAGTTACACTTATATTGCAGGGTATACGGACGAGATGCGCCGAGGTCATCCCACATTCCAATATCGAATAATACAGGTTTGATCGTGTCGGTATTTCCAGTACGAGTGATCGGAAAATGAATGCTTTCCAGCCAAGATACCTCTCCCTGATATCCAGAACTAAATATTTCAGTGCAAGTACGCGGGATCGATCTATACAATAAATCTGAATTTTTATTCGAAGAGGTAGGCGCTGTCGTGAACAGGTCACAAACCGCCCGCCCTCTTTTAACATTCATATGATCGGTTGAAACGTCGATAATGACCTTATCTTCATAAGGGACTTCGCCTTGGTAACATTCCCATACGGTGCCAGCTTTCGATATCGAGGATGTATTTGCTGCCATCAAAAACAGGTAAAAACTTTTTAATTTCATATCGCCTCTCTACATGGATTTTGACTATTGGTTCTTGAGATGGCGGCAATATAAGGTCCATCGATTGTTATCACAATTACAACTTTTATTAATATTTTGACAATAATTAGAACAATCGGTTTCCTCCAAATATCTGCATCCCATAAGAAATCTAGGCGGTCCATTTAATTCCCAATCATTTCGCAGACCACCGGAAAACGCCTTTTACTGTCTGACACGAATGGCTTAAGCCCTGCTTGATTAAAACGCATTACAACCGGAAGATCTCCAGCTGCGTCACAGCGGGACCAGGAGATTACAGATTTTTGGCCGTCTTGAAATATGGTACTTGGTAAAAACTTAGCCAGTGGCGAGGACGACAAACGAGCAGCGTCGTCAGCGGAGCCACTTAACGGACAAAGGTCGCCGTATTCGCGCATATCGGGATAGTAAGGACCAATCGCATCCCATTTTCCTGGAGAGATCCCGCGACATGTCGCAATAGCAAAGTCGCGTGTCTGAGGAGTTGCTATAGCAATATACACTTTAGCGTTCATGGGATCAGTCCAGATGGATGTCCACTTATGAGGAGATGCCAATGGCGGTTGCGAAACAGGGGCGCTGGGCGGATTTGGCGCCGAAGCAAAAAAACCATTCAATTTTGCCAAAAGAATATGCTGTGATTTATAGCGATCTTCCGTCGGTACCATCTTATAAACAATCGCATCCGTCGTCAGCTTCTTCATAAAATCATTTACGAGGTTTACCTCTGCCTCAAGTTTGAGATGTTGACTCTGGATTTTATTAAACTCCCGAGCGGTCTCTGTGCGAAGCGAGCTCAAGTCGACATCACCTGGATGTAATTTTAACTCTGCGTCAATGGCATTCAATTGTTCTGTCAATTCATCTTCATCACGGATGACTTGAACAAGCTTTGCATCACGACCTTCAAGGAGTTGCAGGGATAGTTCTGGCCAACGTCTTGAAACTACATTTTGTTCACAATAGTGACGAAGAAGAGGTTTATCTTTTAAACACTGGCCGCGATAAAGTTGATCATCGTCGAGATCATTATTTTTCCAATAGAGAAAGGCCTCTCTATCAACCGCCGCAAATGTGGCAATATCATCAGTTTGACTGTCCATCGGTGGCTGTGCACGACAAGATAAGAACGTCGATAGCATCCCCCAAACAAACATGCGACTGGCTAAAAGCATTGTACAGATTCCCTTTCAAGAAAGATGAGAGCAATAAAACTTAGTCTGTCCGTTTAATCAACCGCAAAAGAAAAAAGAACTCTTTGTAAATCGGTCGTATAGAAGTTGACCCTGCGAAAAGCTGATGTCATAATTGCAGGCTCAAGTTTTGACTTAACATCCGATATTTTATGGAGGTTTTGATGCTGGTTGCACGTCGTTTTGGGTTGTTGTTTTTAACGGGAATTACATTGTCAACATGCGGAAAAACATCTCCGAATACTTCCTCTGTAAAAGACATTGGAAGCGATATTTCTACTGGCACTACAGTCATGTACTGGGCCGAAGGGAACAACGTTTATCGTGGCACTTGCGAGAAAGATAAACCACTTCTCCGTACTTATTGTCAGCACAATATCGTCACCCGTAAGGCTGCGGACGCTAATGCGGCATTGCTCGGAAGTTCCGAAGTAAAACACGCTCAGTTGACACGCGATAAAGAAGAATTAACGACTCAATTGTCCGCAATTGATGATGCTTTGCAAGAAGATCCAACAAACGCTGATCTAAGCGGAGAACGCGAGCGCGTTGCTCTTGAACTTCGTAAAGTCGGACAAGTGTTGCAAGCTGTAGACCAGTATTACAACCTTGCAAAAGGCTTTATCGAAAAAATCGACAAATCAGAAATCGTATACAAAATCTCGAACGATAGTGACCGTTATGCCGACCTTAAACCAATGGTTCAGACGCTAGCAAACTTCTTCAATAGTGTTCCAACACCAACACCCACCGCAACATGGATCGATCCTGCGACGAAAAGAACCTTCGCTGCAGTAAAAGATCGCTATACCTGGAGCGCAGCGAATTCAGCTTGCCAACTTATCCCACAAGGAACATGGATTGCAGTTACCGGCTACCTAACTGGTGGCTGTCACGACAATATTGAAGTTGGAAAACGCCTGTTCCACTCTCCACTCATGAATTCTATTCCAGAAAGTAAAGTGGATGCTTCCGGTAAAGCATCCAAAGTAGTTTGGTCACGTTGCTTTTATGACGGCGGCCTCCCCATTGCGATTGGTGTGGACGGCGCTTCTGTTAAGCATTACGGTTTGACAAATAACACACAACTCCCGGTTATTTGTGAACGCGTTAAAAACGCAGTCGAATAATTTAAGCATTCGCCATCAGTGCATATATAAGCAAGGCTCTAAAAGAATTAAGCTTTTAGAGCCTTCTTTTCAAAATAAAAACCGAGCCAGATTAAGACTATCGACAAGAACTCGGAGCTATCCAGCCCATCGCCGCGGAAACAGCTGGAACAACTTGAATATTAGTCTGAATTTTTGAAAGGTCCAAAACATCTAGCTTGGGGCCGGTAAGTGTAAGATGGGTATGCATCGATGCTAACGTAGAGTCATGTCCGTGCGCACCCAGAGGCGATGGTTGAACCAAAACACCATTATTTATGGGATCAGGATATTTTGTTCGAAATTCTTCTGGAATCACAAAAGAGTCGCGACGCGACACAAGCAGCCTATCATCCATGCGGTCCACAATTGAGATGCCCTCGTCAGCAAAGGCCATAATCCATGGACTTTTAGGTCCAGAAATACCAAAGGCTTGGGCCTCTGGTGTGCCGTTCACAAAAATTTTACGGAAAATTTTACGACCTTGATCAAATTCAACTACCGCATCTCGTAAGGTAGCCGCGACATCCTGAAGCGATAGATCAGCTGGAATAGCACTATCCAATTTACCCGCAGGATACAGTGCTAACGTTCCTCCGGATGATCGAATCTGGAAGTTCTTAGCTATCTCCGGAGCAATTAACTTACGAACATTTAGTTCATATTGGATGGACGACATTCCATGGTCTCCCATCACCACTAAGTTAGTATCAGCGGGGAAGCTTTCGATCAATTTACCTAGGTCTTGATCAAAACCAGCGATGAAATCAGTCAGCTGATTTTCAGCACGAGTGACGCCACTCCAACCATGAAGCATCACATCAATATCCTCGAAATAAACGAATAAAGCATCGGCAGCGCTCAAATTCATCATTTCATGCACCGCTGCAATTTCAGCAGTGCGACGATGGCGCGTTGCTTCAAGCGAGAACGTCACGCCATCACCGTATTTTGCTAGGCCATAATCCCGAAGATTCGACCAAACGATGTCCTTCTGATCTAATACGGCTTGTAGAACTGCTCCCGTGGTTGGCATGACACTAACAGGAGAAACTGCGACCGTGTAATCCGAGCCAGACTTTCCTAAGTACATCAACGTGACTGCTGCCTTGCGAAGACTGGTTTCTTTGCCCTTCTCTTCACCGTCATAAAAAAACAAATCGATTGGTTGACCTTCTTTTAGGGCCGCAGACCGACCAATATCGCCCTCAGCAATCAATTCACCATCATCTTTTAATGTAAGCGTCTCATGATAAACCTTGCCCGCAATTTGATGAGAGACAAGGTCGATAGTCGCCGTTGGTGCCTCAGAGGATAATTTTATATACTGAACCTTGCCCTTAGGAGCATCGTATGCAACACCAAAATCCGCAGAACGCTCTGCCGACGTGCCGTCTACAGACGGATAGCTAGCAACACCAACTCTTACACCATTTTTACGAAGTGCTTGAACCCAGGTTTCCGTAGAATAGGGCATTGCAAAACCGTTGAGATCGCGTTCACCATTCCAATTGCCCGAATTCAAAAATACTCCATGAACCGCAGGGCTTGCACAGGTCATTGTCGAAACGTGACTAGGCGCTGTAATTGAAGGAAAAGACACTTCGAGGTCGTGTTTCCCACGTGAACGTTCGATTAACCATTTTAGCCCATGAGGATGTGGATTTTTGAGTTGCTCGAGATAGGGTTTTAAGTTGTCTGCATTGAGAGCATCTAAAGACAACCATACGAGTTTTAAAGACCTCTGAGCATCACCTGCCGCTCCAACAGAAGTCATCGCGGCCGGGGAGGGTTTCAAAATAGCGTGACACGCTGACATGGATCCAAAGCCAGTAAGCAGTGTAAAAGCCAGTTTAACTAGGGATTGATATCTAAATTTTGTCACTTGACCCTCC
>CAZUYQ010000023.1:397-1550 GCA_964624705.1 uncultured Polynucleobacter sp. | reverse complement strand
ATATAAATTTGATCCGGCAAACTTCGAATTAAAGAAGCGCTTCAATGTCCTTAACTAATGATTCAGGACTATCAGTCGGCGCAAATCTTTTGATGCTAGAGCCATCCCGATTCACAAGAAACTTTGTGAAATTCCATTTGATGGATTCTGAACCTAAAATTCCAGGACTTGCAGATTTTAGTAGGGCATACAAAGGATGAGTCGAAGCTCCATTCACATCAATTTTAGAAAAAAGTGGAAAAGAAATAGAATAATTTATCTGACAGAAAGATTGAATTTCACTTCCTGTTCCGGGTTCTTGGCCGCCAAATTGATTGCAGGGAAAACCAAGAACCTCAAAGCCACGATCTTTCAAACGGCGATAAATGGCTTCTAAAGCTTCATACTGAGGTGTAAGGCCGCATTGGCTCGCCACATTCACGATAAGAAGTACTTTGCCCTTCCACTTCTCGAGTGTGATCGTTTCACCTTTAATGTTTTGGACAGGAATCTCATAAATACTTGCTGCCATCGAATTCTTTCCCTCTATATTTAAAATTTAGATCTTAAGATGAAATATTTCAGAAATGCCTTGAACGACCGATTCTGCGGCTAAGGCAGAAAGGATGATGCCCATAACCCGGCCGATGACTTCGCTGCCGGTACGACCTAAAAATTTATGAATAGATGGCGCAGAGATCAGAAAGCCTAAAGTAACCGCCATGGTGAGAATCAAGACGCCTACTTTCGCAGCTAAGACTACAGGATCAAACTCTTGTTGACGTGTTGCCACCATCACCGCAAGCATTGTTGCCGGCCCAGCCATATAAGGAAGCGCCAGTGGAAAAACGGCGATGTCTTTGCCTTTCTCCTCGTGACTAGATTTGATCGAAGATGTTGTTTCCTCAAAAATCATGCGAAGCCCGATGACGAAAAGAACGATACCTCCCGCAATTCGAAATGAGGCGAAAGATATCCCCATCGCGCTCAAAACCATATGTCCAAACAACGCAAATCCGGCGAGGACAATCGTTGCGATCATCACGGCACGAATAACCACCCATCTTTTTTCGTCATCAACTCCAGTTTCTTCCCACTTAATTTCGCCAAATGTTGTTGCATTTAAAATCCGATCATATGCGTTTCGGTTAATATATACTGTTGTCGCCAAAGC
>CAZUYQ010000023.1:0-387 GCA_964624705.1 uncultured Polynucleobacter sp. | reverse complement strand
CTCAGAAAGCCCAACCATCAGTGGAACAATGAGCGGCACCGTACCGATCGGATCTAGAGCGACAAAGAGTGTTATAAAGTCATTAAGTAAAGCTCGCACAAAATTTCATCGCTCCATTATGACAAATTGGACTAGGTAATTGCGGCAATCCTAGCTCAAATATGCTATTATCTCAATCAATTATCCGGAGATAAAATCGTGCCCCATACAGCTAGCCGCGATATTGTCATAAATGTTAAAGAACTTGCAAAAACTTATAAAACGTTTCGCAAAGACCCTGGAATTAAGGGAGCCATTAAAAGTTTTTTTCACCGCGTTGAAATTCCTATTCATGCTGTCAAAAAGACTTCTTTTGAAATCCAACGTGGAGAATTTGTTGGTCTCCTT
>CAZUYQ010000022.1:39344-50006 GCA_964624705.1 uncultured Polynucleobacter sp. | reverse complement strand
TTTAGAACTTGCATCTATAACACCTTGCCGGTTTAGCCGGCGCACTTGGAGAAATAACATGAAACATTTGATTCTATTCTTTTTTATGATGACGGCCTCTTCTGTATTCGCTGAAAGCTTTAAATGCTCGGAAGAATCCGAAACGGCTCTTCAAGAAAATCGTTTGCAATACTCGATATTTATCAACCAAGTAAACGAAATTAAGAATCCTGACATTATAAAAGATAACGATCGCGCCGCGTATGTTCTCGTGTCAGTTTTGTCTCGCAATCCAAAGGTTGGCGGCCCTTTTAAATTAAATCGTCCTACATTCGGTGCCGTTGCAGTTATGGCTGACGTGATGTTTTTCATTACCGATAAAAAACACGGCTTCCAATTTAACCTCTATATGGACGAATTGAACGAAACATCTATGAGCATAAAAGACGGGTGGAAGAACGTTCGTATGAACTGCACCCGGATTCACGACCAAAATTCTTAATGGATCGCCAAGTGTCGAAAATATGAAACTTTATCTGATTCGACATGCCTGGGCTGAGGAACGCGACGTAGACCGATTCCCTAACGATCGTCTACGTCCTCTGAAAACAGGATCAGCCAAGCGTTTCAAAAGGTTACTTACGACCTTAAACGCAGATACATGGCCCATCGAGTCCATCATCACGAGTCCGCTTACCCGCTGCGTCGGGACGGCTCGTGCATTGAAAGACGTCTTAAAACAAAAAGTAGATCTAGAAGAAGATGAGAGGCTCGCCCCAGGTTCTGATTGGAACAGCCTACTCACGACGACCATAAAGAAAAAAGTCCCCGCCGCTGCGTGGGTCGGCCACGGTCCAGATATCGATGCAGCTTTCGCCCTATTACTTGGGGTCGAGCAGGTCCGAACGAAAATGTCTAAAGGTGCCGTCGCAGCCTTTGAAATAAGCGACCGTGCTATCGTCCCAAAAGCCAAGTTACTTTGGTATGTGGATGCGAAACTTCTAAGCCTCTAATATCTCAACGACCAAAATCCGTGGTCGAGTGTATTGTTAAATGGTTGTATTGTTATGAGCATGATATCCGCAACATAACAATCGCCAGGGGGATCCCATGTCCTTGAAATACATAAGAAGACTCTTAAGCATCGTCATTCTCGGTCTTGGTTTTAATGTCGTATCTGCTTCCGCCCTTGGACAGACGTCCCTATACGCCCGAAATATGCCTCAGGCGACCTATACCAAATTGAGCGAATTAAGCAGTTACGGCCAGACAGTAAAGAAAATTCGATTTGTTGCCGGCGGCGGTTGGATCGTCCTCTATGGACATAACTCGTACTACGCAGAAGGTCTTCCATTTCGTATAGTGAACTATTTGTCCCAGCTGGCTCAAGGTGGTCACGAAATTAAATCCATCGCATTTAGCCCTACTGGTGGAGCCATCATCCTTTATGATTGGAACCGCTTTTATGTCAGCGGCAATGTTCCGTCAGACTTAATTTATCGCATGAACGAACTTGCTAACGGCGGCAATGCTTTAAATGATGTGGTGATGACTCCCAGCGGCGGTTGGGCCGTGATTGGCGACCGCGGCGCTAACTATTGGTCTGGCGTGCCCTATAGCTTGGGACAACGATTGATCGAGCTAAACCGTTCAGGTTTAGACTTACGTTCTTTAGATATTCAAAACAATAATTGGGTACTGATGTTCGGTTATCGCGAAGTCAGTTGGGATTTACTCACGGCTGAAGCGATCGGAAAGATTCAGGAAGTTTATGCTTCCGGACAGATCTCTCGCACCTTTAGCTTTGCGCCCTATGGGGGTTGGGCATTGATTTGGTGAATAAACTGCCCTATTTAAGTGTGTTTACAGGAGCTTTTTCTCAATAAATATTAAATGCTTATAGCTTCTAATCCTCCAATTCAAATGGTCAATCCTTGACGTACTGCATTAGGTTGTTAGATTTTAAGCCTTATTTAGCTCTTTGGAATGCCGTTAACGAGCAAAAACACAATTAAGCAGGTCAGTTTAATAATAGCGCTAATCGTCTTTAAGTCGCGCGTACATCTTAAAATCTCCAGGTCTGCCGCGGACTATTCGGTATCCAAGTAACAATCCCTCATACTGATATCTACACTTCCTTAACAAATGTTCTGAACGTTGATTGCTCACTAACACGGTCGCTTGAATACGATAAAAATCATAAGTATGAAATGCCCATTGAGTCAATTCTTCGCAAACTACTGAAGCTATGCCCCTTCCCCAATACGACGGAGCAAAATCATACGCGATCTCTGCACTTCGATTCACATCTGAGATCGTATGAAAACCGACTGTCCCGATGAGTATATCTTTCTTTTGATCAATAACTGCGAGACGGCACGGAGAAGTCGCTACGTCCGACTCATATAGATCAAATACCGGCTCCAAATCTTTGGTCGACGTAAGATTCCAGCTTGTATGCTCGAACACCTCTGGAAGAGACAGATATGCATACCAATTATCACAATCGGTTCGAGCTATAGGACGAAGTCCAACTCCTGGTAAACTTAAGACAGGGACAGATTCAATGCGCATAGCGGAACTTCCTAGGATTTATCTGTTTTAAGCTAGTTAAAATCACATTTTCTTTATATCATCGCGTCTTGCTAAGACCAAATTTCATACGGAGTATTTATGCCAGTTGCAGCCGCACGACACATTTTAGTTAATTCTGAAGCCGAATGCCAAACTCTCAAAACCCAAATTGAGGGCGGCGCTGATTTTGCTGACATCGCAAAAAAACACTCAAGCTGCCCATCCGGAAAGCAGGGTGGAGCACTTGGCACCTTTAAGCCTGGTCAAATGGTTCAGGAATTTGACACGGTTGTTTTCAACGGCGAGATCGGAAAGATTCACGGACCAGTTAAGACTCAGTTTGGTTATCATTTAATTGATATCACGATGCGTTCTTAATTCATTTGAAATCGCCTACTTAAGTCTAGCCTCGGAATATTCGCTTGCGTTGACACATGGACGGCAGTATTTAACAAATCGCCGCAGGTTTGCTGCAGCACTTGTTAGAACTTCGGTCCTCAACGAATCCTTAACAAGAATGATTATTTTGAGGGACTGAATAAGCGAACAATCATGCTAAAAATAAACAAATGGGCGTTTTCATTCGTTCTCGTCACATTCGCGAGCTTAACAACAAACTTAAGGGCGCAATCAAGTAAAGATGCTCTAAGCTATTTTTATTTTCCAACCATCAACTGCGTTGAAGTTTCGCCAAATGCCGGAACTACCTACCAGATTCTTGTAAATACGTCGGAGCTATTTTCAAACGGCCTTAATGTATTTAATGCGAAACTTATCCAGGCCAAACCAGGTCAACCAAGTGATATTATGCTTATCGACAACGGTAGTTTGACGTTGAACCATGCACGACCACTGGATCAAACTTCTTCTGGAGAATTCAAGTTGGTCCTAGATGAAGCCTCCGTTTCGCTAAAATTTGATCTTTCAAAGACAGAAGTACAAGGCGGGCAAGCTGGTTTTGCAGGGACTTATTTGGTTTCTGGGGAAGCGCCAGCTCAACTAATCTGCAATAAAACTCTCTAATTTTTTCCTAGTTTCGATAGAAACAACACGATGCCTTAAGAGTCAAAGAATAATATTCTTTGACTCTTATTCGTTCTTATTTTAAAGACTGAATTAATGCCCCGCGTTACTGGTCTCGCCAATCAATGCCGCAACCGAAACCGGGCAAATTGGCTCAACCAACTCTTTAATGGCCAATGCCAACTTGCGAATCTCGAGTTGAGCGCCATCATGATCACGCAATTTAATAAAGTTTGCGACTGCTTCGAGCGAGCCTGTCCAGGTCAAGGTATTCATAAAACTCACAGGCAATACCATTCGCGCCTGCTCGCGGCACGCACCCATCGCAAGCAGCTTATGATAAGCAGCATAAGCTTGATCCATCGCCTCTTGATAAACTTTCAATGCTTCGTCGTTCTGCTCGATGAGTTCATCTGCAATCGAAGCCTGCTTATTGGATTTATGCTGTTTTCTAAACGCAGAGACTTTATGGTACTCGACAGGAAACTCTACGTAACGCCCAGAAATCTCATTCCATACGGTTGCAGATTCACGGAACTCGCCGGACGAAAATGCACAGCCAACTTGATGTTTGTAAAGCTGACGACAAACGACTTCAGAGGTATGGATGACAAAGGTAAATTGCATATGACGAAATGGGCTCATATGCTTATGTTTTGCTAAATAACGAATGAGCTTCGCATCTGCTTCTTCAAAAGTTTCTTTCCGTTTTCCGAAAGATACGCGAGCCGCATTCACAACCGATAGGTCACCCGCCCCCATAAAATCCGCAAGTTGCACGTAACCATCGTCGACATCAATACGGCGTAAAAGCGATTCGCGATCTGATTGAGTCACAGGAACGAAAGAGGGTGATGGCTGCATAGGTGTTACTTCTTGCATGGGTTGTGATCTCCAACAACGGCGGTTAACTTTTACAGAAGGGTCGGTCGCCATGTTAGCCCAAGGCATCCATGGGAGACCAGAGATTTTACTAAAAAATATGACTATTTTTTAAGCCAAAGATTACTAATTAGGCAGAACTGTTGATTTCCCCAGCCCTGCTATTTCGGCTAAGATAGCTTTAGAAATTAAATCTCAAGATCGCGAGAGTTCCAAATGCAGAAGACCATGCACATATCACTCATCTTGCTATCGCTTTTTACGACAACAATCGCATCTTCATGTCGGCAACGTACCAGCCCCAAAGCCCCCCCATCGACACTTCGTCACGTCCTTGGCGCCACGTCTGTCGCTCCCCTTCAAGATTTAGAATCATGCACACCTGCAACCGATACGACAGACGCTACTATTTACTTTGACCAAATCGCGCAGTATTTGATGGCAAAAAATATGGAAACGTTTAAAGGTCCATACGCCCCAGACCAATTTTGTATCCATGCAAGAGAATATAGTAACCTCAACGCGGCGTCTTCGCCGGCCAACCGATTAGTGGCACTTAATACCGGGCTTGTTTGGATGACCCCAGATCAAGTCGATGCCGATATTGCAATGCCGATCGCACATGAACTTGCGCATATCACTCTTCAGCATGGTGAACGCGATCCGCGACCTTCAGAGCTTCCTGATGATATCGATCAAAAAGAATTAGACCGCAGGCTTCGTCTGCGAGCTGTCTTCCGCGATCAAAAATTAAACCTTAGAAAATCGATTGCGGTAAACGCCGAAACAGATCAAATTTTTGATGATTATGTATGGCTCGTGGCAAATACAGAAGAAATTACCACCGCATTAAAACCTCTTACCAGTTCCCGCGACTCCTCGGCGATCGATACAGTATTAAAAATTGCGACCCAGTTGAGATCGACATTTACTGTAGTTCTCGGAGATCCAACCGTCGCAAAAAACAACCCCGTTTCCGAAGCAAATTTAATGATTCAATCTCGAGTCCTTATTCAAACCTTAACCCTGGATTTCGCAAAAATCAAAAGCGCTATTAAGGACGTCGGCAACTGTCAACCACCAAGTCCCTGCGACACACTCAGTCGTCTTGGCCGAATTGCGAGTTATCAGTCTGTCCGTGTTCAACCAGTCGCACTACAACTAAACACCCTATTTATGCCTCTCGAGGACAATCCAGATTCTTATCCACCGTATGCACAGTGGATGGAACAGCAGGCCGATGAGGTTGGGTATGAACTTTACTTAAAAGCGGGATTTAAGCCCGAACGATTTGAAACTTATTTTAAGGCTGCTTTGCAGCGCAAATCCGAGACATCGACCGCTGAATGCTTGAAAGCGATTCAAGATAAAACGCCCCCTAGTCGCACGGAAGACGAAGACCTCGATCGCAGCCATCCTAGTCGATGTTTTAGATTCTATAATATTCACATTGCAGAAATACTTCGGCATCACGAGGCCTATAAAGAATTAAGCGAAAAAGCGAGCACTTTAGATTTGCCGGAGACAGCAGGAAAATTAAAAGAGTTGCGCGATCGTTATCCACAAAACCAAGAATAAGTCCATTACCGTGATTCATCAGAAATGCAGACACCCAAAAGGAAATGTCGCATTTAAGAATCACTTATTAGATTGGCTGACCACTGCAAGCCAAGGCTGCTGAGAACAAGGAAGTCCCTGAGGTCGGTAATACTGCTTTAACGGTATAAAACCCGCTGTATTCAATATTTCAAGATATTCAGGGCTTTCCATATACGTGCCATACCTTTGGCCAGACCAGCCTTCGTCGGACCCTCGGGGATTAGACGAGAATAAAATACCCTTAGGAACCAGTGCATTTCTAAGTTGAACCAGGACTTTGACCAACTCTTGCTTAGGAATATGAAAGAGCGAAGCATTCGCAAACACACCGTCAAAAAAATTATCTGGCAGTTCTAATTGCAAAAAATTCTGATGCAGCACAGGACAATCACTGTGAACACGGGCCATCTCACAAAAAGACTGAGAGCCATCTAGGCCAGTTGGTTCGTGTCCGAGTGATTTAAAGTAAACGAGATCTCTGCCCGGCCCACAACCGAAATCGAGGATACGCAAGCCCTCTCTGCTGGGCATTGCCTGTAAGAATTCGGCATAGTTCTGCGAAACATCATGATCCTTGGTACCGAGCCAAAAACTTGAGGCATTGCTCTCGTAGTGATTAATCGTCGTCGACATGATAGTTACTAAGTCTTGAGGAGGTATATTTTTATTCATGACATCATCTCTACTACAAATAAAAATCTTTGACAGCATCGAACATATTGGCAAGGAAGCCTGGACCGTTCTCGCTCCGCCAAATTTTCCGTTTGCCGAGTACGCATTTTTAAATGCACTCGAATCCTCAAAGTGCGTGGGTCATGATGCGGGCTGGATACCCAAATATATTACCACCTGGCGCGATGATCAACTCGTCGGTGCGACCTTCGTTTACATCAAAACCAATAGTTACGGTGAGTATATTTTTGATTGGGATTGGGCGAAAGGCTATCATCACCATCGCTTAGAATATTTTCCAAAACTCACCTCGTCTATTCCATTTACACCGGCGACCGGGCCAAAATTTTTAGTACGATCGGATCAGGATAGGATCCCGATCATTGATATTTTGCTCTCCACAAGCGTAAAGATGATGAAGGAACTTGACTGCAGCTCGCTTCATTATCTTTTTATCCCTAAAGAGGAACTAAATTATTTCGAGTCAAAGCAATTCTTTATTCGTCATAGCTTTCAGTATCACTGGCAAAATCAGAACTACGAAGATTTTGACGCGTTCCTTGCAAGCTTAAAACCAAAACGTCGCAAACAGATCATCCGTGAGCGCACTCAGTTGCGTGCAGCAAATCTAAAAATAGAATGGCTTAGCGGCGACCTTCTGACCGAATCGCATGCCGAGCTCTTTTTTGCCTTCTATCTTGAAACCATCCAAAAGATGTCGGCCATCGCCTATCTCAATCTCGCGTTCTTTAAAACAGTATTCAAATATATGAGTGACGAGATTGCATTAGTCCTCGCCTCCGAGAGTGAAACTGCGATTGCTGCTGCCCTCTATTTCAAAAAAGGCGATAGCCTCTTTGGACGTTACTGGGGATCGTCAAAAGACGTCCGGAACCTTCATTTTGAAATCTGCTACTACCAACCAATTGAATGGGCCATTGCTCATAAAATTCAGCGATTCGAAGCCGGAGCTCAGGGCGAGCATAAGATCGCACGCGGCCTCTTACCAGAATTAACCTACAGCACTCACCGTATTCAACACCCTGAATTTAGCAAGGCAATTGGTCAGTTTATTGAAGATGAGAAACAGGGAATTCAGCAGTATTTTGAGGATTTGAAGCCGCATCATCCATTTTTGCCTTAACACAAAATTTTAACTATCTGTAATTAATAATAAATCACATTTTTAGCGATATTTTCGTGATTAAAATCACGTTTTTAACTAAAATTTGTGTAATTTATCACGTTTATGGTAAAATAAACGTGTTAATACCCACGTTTATAGGAAAAATAATGACTATGAATTCACCTCGTTCCAAAATAATGCGTGAGAAATACTTAAACCTAATCGATGCCTGGTCAAAAAGCGCTAAGCCCAAGCCGCTTCTTTTATGGGGAGCCCGGCAAGTCGGTAAAACAACGTTGATGCGTGACTTCGCGAGCAAATATGCTGATCATGTTTATCTAAACTTTGAAACTGATAAATCTTTAGCAGGTCTTTTTTCCGCGTCACTGGATCCAGAAAAAATTTTACGTAACTTGAGTCTCTATTTTGAACGCCCTATCCGGCGAGAAACCACGTTACTTGTCTTTGATGAAATACAAGAATGCGAGGATGCGCTTAACAGTCTGAAATACTTTGCTGAATCTCTCGACACGTATCGCGTTATTGCCGCTGGATCATTGCTGGGGGTCAAGCACAGTAAGAAGGGTTTTCCTGTTGGCCAAGTGACATTCCTTGATGTTCACCCACTCAGTTTTATCGAGTTTCTCGAGATGACGGGAAGTAAGCAGCTAGCGACCTACATCGAAGGGCTTGATAAACCTGAAGCTGTTCCTGCGCCTATTCACTTAAAGTTAATTGAAAAAGTGCGCGAGTATATGTGGATTGGTGGAATGCCAGAGGTCGTCGCGGCCTATACAAACGATCCCAAGAATTTTGAGCATCTACGAACTTTGCAAAATCAGATCACTCGAACTTACCAACTTGATTTTGCGAAATATGCCCCGTCCGGGCAGGTAGCGAAAATCGGCGAGGTATTCGCCCAAATTCCATTGCAAATTGCAAAAGAAAATAGAAAATTTCAGATCTCTGGAATTAGAAAAAACGCACGCCTTCGTGAGTATGGTGAAGCACTTCAATGGCTAGTGGACGCAGGGATAGTTCATAAGGTAAGCAATATTTCTGATGTCTCAATTCCACTGGCAGCTCACGCCAATCACGACGTCTTCAAACTATTTTTGATCGATGTCGGACTATTAGGCGCCATGCTGGATGTGCCGGCTAAATTGATTCTCGATCAAGAGTATTTATTCTCAAATTATAAGGGAGCGCTTGCCGAAAGTTATGTCGCACAGCAATTAATCGCTCATCAGAAAAAAGAATTGTATTACTGGACGAAAGGTGCGAATGCCGAAGTTGATTTTGTTATACAAGAAGGTGACGGCATTTTTCCACTTGAGGTTAAATCCGGAGTTAATACTAGATCCAAGAGTCTCACTCAGTTTGCCGAACTCTATCATTCGAAGATAGTGTCACGTTGCAATACACTCAACTATCGCAAAGATGGAATTATTGTAAACTATCCGTTCTATGATCTTGTCCATTTTCCATCGTGGACTGAAGCAGCAATTTAATAGCGAACGCACTGTTCCAGTTTTGGACCGTTAGTAACCTCACCAATACGCTTAAAGTTCGGTTAATTTCATTATTTGGATCTGTTTACGACCGCAGAAACACCTGTAAAACCTGCAATGCCGCGGGAGTAATACCGCTAATGCGACTGGCTTGCCCGAGTGTTTCAGGGCGGAAGCGTGTGAGCTTTTCGCAGACTTCAAATGATAATCCAGGCACCGATTTGAAATTGATCTCACGGGGGATCAGGACTTTATCGAGGTACTGGCTATCTTTGATCGCTCGTTCTTCACGGGCGATATAGCCTTCGTATTTAATTTCGATACCCACACGACGAACTACCTGTGCTGGATAGGCCTGTAATTCAGGAATAAGACGAATCAGCATATCGACTTCGAATTCGGGACGTTTCAACAGAATCTCTAATTTGGTGCCCGTATTATCGTTGCCGATGTAGAATTCTTGCGGCATCTGGGTATCGCCGAAGGTCCGTGTTTTAACAAAAAGAGTCACTTCGCGAATCAAACGTTGGCGATCAGTGAATTTTTTATAATCGTCTTCGTTCACAACACCGTACATTCGGCCAATATCAGTTAAACGGGTATCAGCATTATCTTCACGCAAGAAGAGGCGGTGTTCCGCTCGCGAGGTAAACATGCGGTACGGCTCTTGAGTGCCTTTGGTCACAAGATCATCGATCAAAACACCGATATAGGCCTGACTTCGTCCAAGAACAAATGCGTCCTTGCCCGCGACTTTACGAGCTGCATTTAGGCCTGTCATCAGACCTTGCGCTGCAGCTTCTTCATAACCCGTGGTGCCGTTGATCTGTCCCGCGAGGAAGAGGGCTGGGCATTTCTTCACTTCAAGGGAAGCAAAAAGCTCAGTTGGATCCACGTAATCATATTCAATAGCATAGCCAGGACGAATGATCTCAGCGTTCTCGAGTCCACGTACGGTGCGAACAAACTTGATCTGCGCTTCTAGGGGCAACGATGTCGACAGGCCATTAGGGTAAACTTCGACGGTATCATAGCCCTGAGGCTCTAGAAAAATTTGATGGCTATCACGGTCCGCAAATTTTACAACTTTATCTTCAATGGAAGGGCAGTAACGTGGGCCAATACCTGTAATAATTCCCGAATACAGAGGCGACATATGCATATAGTCGCGAATCACCTGATGCGTCTGGGCATTCGTATGAGTGATATAACAGGGAACAAGCTTTTGCTCGATACGATCATTGGCGAAACTAAATGGAATAATATCCTCGTCCGACCCTTGAGGCTCGAGAATGT
>CAZUYQ010000022.1:30706-39334 GCA_964624705.1 uncultured Polynucleobacter sp. | reverse complement strand
TCCCAGTTGATTGTTCGTGCATCGAGACGCGGCGTGGTGCCAGTCTTCATGCGGCCAATGCGCAGACCTGTTGCTTTCATAAATTCGGCCAAACCGATAGAAGGCGCATCACCTGCCCGACCCGCACTGATACGTTGATCACCAACATGAATCAATCCATTAAGGAATGTGCCCGTTGTCATCACGACCGCACCAGCAGTAAATCGACCAAATAATTTGGTCTCAACGCCAGTGATTTTTTGTAACTCATCACCGTCACGTTCCACCAACAATCCTTCGACGGTATCTTGACGGATTCTGAGGTTATTGGTGTTCTCAAGTTTGTGTTTCATATAGCGGCGGTATAGATCCATATCGGCCTGTGCACGAGACGACCAAATCGCGGGACCGCGTTTACGATTCAATACGCGGTACTGAATTCCGGTCGCGTCAATGGCCTTACCCATCTCGCCGCCGAGTGCGTCGATCTCTTTAACGAGATGACCCTTTGCGGTACCACCGACAGCAGGATTACAGCTCATCGCACCTATACGATCGACGTTCTGGGTGATCATTAACGTATTTGCACCAGAACGTGCCGCAGCAAGCGCTGCTTCGCAACCCGCATGGCCGCCGCCGACCACGATAACATCGAAGTGCTGGTGATCTTGATTGATAGGGGGAAGGGAGTTCAAAATGAGCTCTTTTCGCAATAAGGTTTATCAAGAGTCTTTTTAACGTTTTTATGAAATATATCAAGGTTATTTTATTGTTGAGAAGCCTTAATTTAGACCTGTATATCCATAACTAGATAGAATTACAGAATAAAAATCTTTAGGCCGCGGACCGGCTCTCCCCTGCTAATACCCAGCAGGCAGCTTCCACGTAGCGATGCTGCCTGAGGTGGGACCTGGCGTCATCAAAATACCAGCATTTAAATCAAACCGCACGTTATTGAGGACCGGATTGAATACCTGCGCAGTTGGCGCACGAAAAGGTAAAAAAGTTTTTGTGGGAGTAAAAGGGGCCATCGCCATCACTTTTTCGATCCGAAGTTCTGCAATGTTTACTTCATATATCATTCCCGCGGCAACAATCATCGCCTTCGACTTGTCTCTACTCAGTTCGACGTGATCGATACTAACATCAGACTCAAACAATATCCGGGTTTTTCCAGTTTCTAAATTAAGTAGAACGAGACGATTACAGCTTTTAGACAAAGCAATTCCAATAGCCCACGGAAGTGGCGAAGCATAACTCACTTGAATCAACGAGAATGGATTGTCTGGAGTATTAAAATCCGTCCTTCGTAATACCTTCCGGTGTATAACATCGATCACTGCCAGGGATTTTGTCGTAGAAGCATATACAAACGCATTGTCAGGAGAAAACGTCACCGACCCGGAGGCAGTGAGTAGGCCTGCAAGCGGAACATCGGCAATAAGTTTGCCGGATTCCGCATTCCAGATACTTAACTGCGGCTCTTCTGGCCAACTCGTCCCTGGAGTAACCGCAGTCGGGATGAGACCCGCTATATATCGGCCATCCTCAGAGAATGAAAGTGCTACAGGACCTCGCGACGGATTCATGTCACGGATAAACTGTCCCGTCGCCAACGAAAAAATCTTAACCCCGCCACGCGACCCTGCGGCCAAGAAGAGACCATCGCGACTTACCGCAGCAGACCAGTAGGCGAAATTTTCTTTACCCGACCAAGCAACGTCTTGAGTCGCCATATTCCAGCCCACTCGTTTTCCAGTACTATCTAAAGTTACGGCACGTCGACTATCCTGTGGATGAAAGACAACGGCATTGATGCGTTTTTCATGCGCACCAGCTGATATTCGGGGTGGCCCCAGCATGATCGGCTCCAACTGTGGAGGATACGAAAGTACAAGATCGGGGTTTGGTTTACATACTCTAAAGACCAGTGAGGCCGCGTTCGATGCGGTATTCTCGCTATCTGAGCTCCTATTCGCAGCTCGACAAGAGCACGCAGAAATTATAAGCGTGATGGTCACGACGAAGTTCAATTTTAAAAAGAAGTGATTCATTCCAAATAATTTCCGCTGCGACATTGTTCGCTGGACATAGCGGTGTACCGCCGCAACCGAGGCCCATCAAGGGTCTTGTAACGTTTTTATGAAATATATCAAGTACATTTATTAGAAAAAAACTCGTCCTATCAATTTTGAAACATCGCAAATCTACTTTCTCAGTCCTTCAACCTTGCAATCCTGATGTTGCATTTTTTTCACAACGGAAACACCTCGTCCGTCAGCGGTCACAAGATCGAGCTTCAGTTGTGAGACTCCGTCATAGAACATATTCCGGTGGAACATCAGAGTACCACCAACAATTGCAATATTCACATCAGGAGATTGACCGCCAGTTGGATGAATCTTCAATGAGGAGCCCTTACCAATAGTACAGCGAATAGTTTCGATGCCAATCGTCGACGCTTCGTTATGCAATTCGCAGAAAACACTTGGAGCAACTTTAAGTGTCAAGGAGTCGGCGCTATCACCAATCTTGAGTTGGCGCGCAACTTGATCAGCGAGGCCATCCCCGTTATTTGATGAATAGAGGAATAGACTTTTTGTCTCCGGTGTCGCACTCAAAAGAATGAAATCTCTTCCTCCGTCATCTCGATCTTCACGACACTCAATAAACGGTGCCTCCTGGGTTTGAGCGAACATCACGCCACTCATTAGAGATGTGAACACTAAAGCTGCGACTGTTGGAATCGTCTTCGTTAATAAATGCATGGTCGAAATCCCCTTTTATATTTGCTAAAAAGTATGTTTACCTGGCGCGGAATATACGCCTTGGCCAAATATAGGGATAATATTTTAAATTTATAGTTATCATAGATAAAAGCTATGAACTGATCTCGCACATAATGCAAATCTAGGGCATTCTTAGTCGGGATTCACTATGCTTTTAGCTGTGATCCGAAATGCATCGACGGCGTTCCTTACTGCTGCGTAGGATCCCAGTGCTTTAAACAACAAGGGAAATGCTAGATTTAATGGTCTTAATATCAATAGCTCTTTGCAATGCAAGGAGCTATTGTTTTAGTATCTAGCCATTGGAGTTCAATTGCATGCGGAAACCTATGAGACACGTAACTGAAATTGTTTTCACTATGTTGTCATGCGCTGTATTCACTACTGCGTTGCGAGCCCAGAGCGAATGTATTTCAAAAATAACACCTTCAAGCAATCCGCGATTACCAGTGGAGATCGCTTATATTATTTTTTCTTCGCAAACCCACGCATCCGTGAAAACTTATAATCTCCACCATAGTGATTTAACCAATAATATTTGGTTCGATATTATAAAATTCAAACCTTCGAGCGATACAATGGTTCGTTTGGAATACTCGACCGATGATGAACATTCCACCTCTCGGAAAGCTGACGTGATCAACGAATCAACGAACGAATTTTTAGGGGTTTTATTGTTAGAGAACGAGGCCAGAGGCTCACTTGCACTGACCTACTCTGATGGCGCTGTGAGCTTATTTCCGCTGATGTGCAGGGAGTTACTCGATAATCCTAGGACGCCTTGACTAACGAAGCCAGTCCGGCACATGCGCATTGATGCGACGCAGACTAATCGTTAGCACTTCTTTCATCGGGACACCACGATATTGACTGGGAATAACAGAATCGATACTGGAGATACGGCCAGAAACCTGCGCTGTAGGCCCCTTTGCTCCCCACTCATCAGGAACCCGGAACCATTCGTTTTTAGGAATGGACGATTTCTCCGCGACTTCCAGAGGGATCCACCGGGGTTGCTCACCTGATCCACCTGCTACCCAACCATTAACAAGTATTTTCAAGTATGAGCTTGGAATATTGCCGATCTGTTTCCACTTGCCTGAAAGCAACCCACCAGCAAGTCGGTGATTGCCATCTAAAACTTCAATGGATCTAACTTTGACACTGCTACCGGAAATTAGATCAGTAAAAACACCGATGACAATAGGTTCGTCCTCAAACCCAACTTCGTTGCCGTTACGAATCTGATCTGCAATTAAAACTACTTTTTGAGGTTCACGCAATTGTGCATGGCCTGGCGCGGACAAAATATCAGCAATATAAACCGCTTTTAATAGGTTTATTCGAGCTTCGTTAGAAATATTCTCATGTAGTTCCTGAGGCCTGATAACTGCGGAGGTTGCAGGAGAAGCTATGGTCTTCAAACCACCGTCCGATTTCCCTTTTTCGCTGGTCTTACATCCATTTACACTCAGAAAAAGAGCCAGTACATAAACTCGAGCAAAAGACATTTTCACAAACCCCATCCCTGAGTTTAATTGTAATTCCGGAAATCCTCGCGTCAACAAGAACTATAAAAACCGTGCTCAACAATGTACTCGTAAACCTTTTGATTTATATCTAGCGATTTTCGTCGATGACAGATGTCATCTCGGATTTGAGTCGATGACGTCGACTTCGTGTCAGTTGCAGAAAGAATTTTAATCTTAACGCCAAGGTTGGCCGCAGCAATATCCGTAGTGGTCCTATTTCGTGGATTCACAACAAAAGTTATATTTCGACGGATGTTATCGGGCATCGGCAAGCGAGCAACACCTTCCAAACCATCGTCGCCTAAGACAAGAAAATAGCTATAATTTGGATACTGCTGCGACACATGCTGCCAGAATTTCGTTTGATCCATTCCGTCAAAATCGTCGGAAATAGGCCCCGTCGCGACTACCGCGTGTTCCACTTCACCAAATGCGAGCTGAGTCATTTGCAAACGATTCTTGTAGGGAGTAGCGTTGGGTTTGTGTGGAGTACGTGGATTTGCAATGACAAGAGCTTTACCAAGGTTCAACTCCTTGATCGCCTTGACAATGGTTTGAACATGTCCCGAATGCGGCGGATCAAAGGTCCCAATATAAATCCCAAGTGAATGCGATGAATCTGTAACGTTATGAAGAGAACTAGATTCCCCATTCAAATTGGGCGAAGGCGCGGTTGAACGACATCCCAAAGTAGCAAAAGCTAACGATACAAACAGGATAAAGTTTAAGTTATTTGGCTTTAGTACTCGTTTCTTCAAGTGTGACCTCATTTAATTATAAGTATGAATTAAATATTTTTGATCTTCTTCAATTCCACTGCCAAATCCCATCAATACTTGAAGCCGTCTGATCATTTTGATGGAGCGTCCCGAGATCGAATTCGTCTTCAATCGTACGAAGCAAATCATAGTGAGAATAACGCTGATTCGACTCGCTTCCAGCACGCACACCAGCCCCAATGAACGCCGTAAATATACGGTTACTATTCGAGCCGTCGTCTTCGTCAAACGTAAAAATGAATAGCGTTGAACTTAATAAATTTTGATCGGCAAGCAGCGGTCCAAATGTTTTTTCCATGGCTCGCCCTGCATAAGCGACACCTGTGTCATGCCCATCATTGTTCATATCCGGGGTATAAAACGAAAAATGCGGCAATCGACCACTTCGCACATCAGCAATAAATGTACTTGCGGACACAATGTTTTTACATCGTTCCGGATTAGAACTTACGTTAGTAAAACTTATAAATGGTACATGCTTTCTTGCGTAGGTGCGCGAAACTCGACCTTTAAAACAGGGTGATGGAAAAGCTTCTGCATAATTCTTCCAGGTCAAACCTTTCTCTTCGAGCAAATCGCCCAAATGGCGCCGCGGAAGATCGACATTTGCATCACCGTTAACACCGACAGTAGTACCCGATGCAAAAGCAATATAATTGGGCTGCGAAGGATGGGTTTCAGCGTAGAAATTGGATAGCAACGCGCCGCGCGTTATAAGACCCTTGAAAAAGGGTTGAGCAACCGCAGCCGCGTAGCCTTGATTTTCGAGAAAAACAACGACGACTCTATCAAAGTGTTTTCTTTCTGTCACATCAGCGAATGAAGTCGAACTCTGAGCAATCATTTTCAGCGCCAAAAAACCGGATATGGCTAGGCACACGGAACCAACAGCAATACTGCGGATTGTAAATCTCAAAGATTTCTCCTCAATTAGAATCTAATACACAACATAACCCAGTCCCAGATATCCTGCAATCATTGATGATCTTGCGGCAGCCACGCCGTTGGCCGAACAAAGAGTCGCATCTGTTGAACATCTCCGGACCACCGTGAGCCGCGACATCGCACCCGCCGAAAAAGTCATAAATGGTTTTGGATCAACGGAAACAAAGAGGCTCCATTCATCTAGTCCCGAATCATTATTATTTGAGCGATTTGTCGTTTGTACCATCGTTGCAACATGTCCACCCGCGCCCCATTTTCTAGCCGTCCAGCGGTACCAGGCTCCGCCGCCCCATAATTGCAGATCCTGGCGTTTTAAATTAAGAGACGCAAGATCCATGGATTCCACCGGCATATCATAGATAGATGTCATAGCGCCGCGAATATCCAGTACTAATTGATGGCGACGATTAGGGTTCCTAAAGAACACATCCCAACCAACTCCGACTTCACCAAAATAAGAACTCGTCGGTTGGCTTACGATCTCCATATTGTTTTCATTGCGCCAATTTGCTTGTCTACCATTTGCGTTGCCACTGGCTTGGAGATGCAATCCAGGAACAGGAATTACTCGAAATGAAACCATTCCTCCAGAGATGTTGCCCTTAGAATAACGAGTTTCGGTCGCACCACGGGCAGAAAATGCTTTATCTGTTCCTGAATAAATCCCAACCAGTAATTCCATCACTCTGTTTTCGGGAAGGATTACTTCTTCAAAAGATGAATTCTTTAAAACTATTTCCGATGGCGGTGGAGGTAAGGCTTCAAAACTTTTCGCTTCATTTTCTGGAATTGGTTGATCGGCGACAATTAATTCACGGGTAGGGACAGCGACGCTTGACTGATCAAGATTTTTTGGGACGATCGTCAGATTCGGATCAAAACGCGTCACAGCGTCTCTAGCAACTTTGTTATTATTGGATCCCGTGTGAGGAACGATTTGAATCGCGATCGCTTTCGATCTCCGTGCCAATTTATAATTTGGCAACAGGCTCACTATCACTCCCGAGTCCTTGCCCTCTTCTTGGATCTTCAAATGATACGCAGTGACGGCGCGGTCATCGCTCCAACGCAGCTCGACTGGATCGGAGGATACAGTTGCCGCATCAATCGCAACAAAAGAGCCACTGGCGACGCTTGATATTTCGACCATCTGTCCTTTCGAGTCCGCTGGATTCGGACTGGTCACCGGTGTTACTCGCCAGTGATAGACACCTTCTTTTGGCGCCTGCCAATTTAACCGATTTGCTTCGACCTCAGTTTTAGCAGTGGTCGTACCAAAGCGAGCGTCATCGGAGATCTCAATTAGATACTTTTTGGGTCGACCTTCGGATTGAAACCAGGTCAATGTGACTGGAATCGCGGCAGCCTGAGCGATATTTGCACAAATATTAATCAAAATGACGCCAATGAAATACAATATATTACTCAGAAACTTGTCAATCGGCTCGCCCTTCGCTAGAGTCGCTGCACGTTTGAAGTAGAACATTTGCATGCATATCCTTTCGATCCTGGTTGAATATTGGGACGCGATGGGTTTGTTGTCGGATCTGCGACCAAACCGGTGCCATCATTATAACGATGAATCGCACTATAAAGAAACGAGAACTAGCGGAAAGGAATCCTTTGTTATGAGCGCGTTCAAACAACAAGTTGAAATGGGTCACGAGCAAGTTGTGTATTGTCACGATAAAGCGACCGGACTTAAGGCCATCATTGCAATTCACGATACAACCCTCGGGCCTGCCCTTGGCGGTACCCGTTTATGGGATTACGCAAATGAAGAAGATGCACTTTTTGACGTCCTACGTTTATCACGTGGAATGACTTATAAAGCTGCATGCGCTGGCCTTAACCTCGGCGGAGGTAAAGCCGTTATTATTGGCGATGCTAAAAAAATTAAAAACGAAGCTCTTTTTAGAGCATTCGGTCGCTTCGTCAATAGTTTGAGCGGGCGTTACATCACAGCAGAAGATGTAAACGTGAATGTGAACGACATGGAACAAGTCGCTTCTGAAACAAATTACGTCACGGGCCTGACAAGTCGTCCGGGTGGTTCTGGTGATCCATCGCCAGTAACGGCGTGGGGCGTCTTCCATGGCATCAAAGCTGCCGCTCGTCATCGTCTCGGTAAAGATAGTGTTAAAGGTTTAAAGGTTGCAGTGCAAGGTGTTGGCGCAGTCGGTCATTATCTGTGTGGATACCTAAATGCTGAAGGCGCTCAACTCGTCGTCAGCGATATCGATCCAGCTAAGACGAAATCGATTGCTGAGAGATACGGTGCAAAAGTGGTTGAAGGTCATCAGATTTTCTCTGCTGATGTTGATGTTTTTGCTCCATGTGCTCTTGGCGCGATCCTAAATGACGAAACACTACCGATGCTAAAATGTCCTATCGTCTCTGGAGGAGCAAACAATCAGCTATTAGACGAAAATAGACACGGTAAAATTCTTCGCGAGAAGAACATTCTATATTCTCCTGACTATGTCATTAATGCTGGTGGTCTGATCAACGTTTACAACGAGCTTCGTGGTTACAACGCAGAAGTTGCGAAGAATCAAGCTGCCGGTATCTACAATACGCTTCTTCAAGTATTCGCTGACGCTG
>CAZUYQ010000022.1:30225-30696 GCA_964624705.1 uncultured Polynucleobacter sp. | reverse complement strand
AAAAACAAGGTATTTGCACCCATACAGCCTCTAATGCTTACGCAGAACGACGTATTTCGGGTGTCAGATCTGTGACGTCCTTTAAGCATGACTACGACAATCAGACTTGGATTCGTCGCTAAGGAATTAAAAGTCAGCGATAGACTCTGTTTTCACCGCGCCAAATGGAATCCTTGCTTCCATTTGGCGCTTGTTTTTTTTTTCAAATTTTAATAACTACATGAAACACAATATTGCAAAAAAGGAGATTGATTCATGAAAACAAACAAGAAGTGGCATGTCCTGTTTTCTGCGTTCATGATGCTATCGGCATCCGCGCAGGCAACGGAGTATGTTCGCTGGACCGGCAGTGACGATCAAGACGCATCGTTAGATCATGTGCTCGCAGTGTTAAGCACAAAGCTCGGAACAACATTTACCCACGATCAGTTTCGACTCAATGAGCAGAGAGATTTGGCATACACCAGGTTT
>CAZUYQ010000022.1:18610-30215 GCA_964624705.1 uncultured Polynucleobacter sp. | reverse complement strand
CTATCCCCAAGTTCATGCTGGAGTTGATGTTGATAACACCGCTTTGCGTATTTGGACCGACCGCAGTACTGGCAAGCTTCTACAAGTCGAAGCACATATTGAGCGCCCAGCGGCTGTTGAGAACAATGCAATCGCTTATAACGACAAAGTTACCAAGTTATTTGGCTTCGTCGAGACAGACCAGCCCATATTTAGTGATAACGATGCCGTTCGCATTGCACTTAAAAGCATACGCAATCATGAAGACCACAAAATTCATGGACAAAAAGTTCGCACCGTCTGGAGTGGAAGTCAGCAAGTTGCCATCGTTCGCCTAACGGGAGCACGCGGTGTCCACGAAGTGCGGATCAATAATCTAACTCAGCGCGTGATTAAATCTACATATACACCACACTCCACCAACGAACTCGCACCACTGGATGTCGAACTCTATCCTATTTATGAGGAATTCGAAGGTAAAATATTAGAACGAGAAAAAACTCAACTCCGCCATTTATTGCCGACGGTTCGGTATTCCTCTGTTGATCCATTTTCGCCATTACGTGATCGTCAGTATTTACTTAAAAAATTCGATAACCAAAAAGCAGAAACTCCGGAAGGACGTGCTGCTGGTTACTGGAGCTTTAACTACTTGCAGAGCCGCATTAAAAATCTTGCCAACGCGATGCAAGAATTGCCGAATAGCTATACGAATGGTGGCGTTCGCCTTGCCGGTAAGTATTGCCAAGTTATGATCCATCCGGAGGCAATCGCTCAGTATAAGGATCTAGGCTTTACACCGGTATTTTCACCAAACACCGCATTTAACTTTGATGAAGTCACCTTAGCGGATGGCACTACTGATGATAATTTAACGGTGCTATCAAGCTACTACGGAAAGCCGATAGCAAGCGCTGCCGAGGCCGCTGCAAGACCGGCCACACGTCACCCTTTTCATGATCCCAAAACCTACCTCATGGAAGGTTACGACGAAATTCAGGTTTACTCTGCTATTAGCACGTTCTTTAACGAACTCCATACTCGTGGCTTTATTGATCCTGAACTTTCCACCAGACCGTTTTCTGCGTACCTCTATAATCCAGATATCTCGATGCGAGATAATGCATTCTACACAAACGATACCATTAACTTTACGACCTATTCCCCACGCGAAACCAATATGGCTCGCGACAATCTCACCATCTGGCATGAGTTAGGTCACGGCCTGATGGACCGCTTGATGGATGACGGAACCGGCATGTGGCTCCATTTGGCAGATACGGGTGGCCTAAGCGAAGGCATGGCAGACTTTGTTGCTGATCTGATTCTTTACGGCGTAAAAGGTCGCGATGATTTTCCTGGTCGCAGCAAGCAACGTATTAATAATGGCACTGGATTTCTTCTAACCAATGAGTCTCATGACGATGGCGAAGCTTACGGCGGCGTCATGCACGATATTTTAGACCGTGCAGTTGAAACATTTGGCATTGAAGGCGTCCATAAAATGACCGACCTAACGATGGAAACCATGCGTTTTACTCGGTTCCATCCCAAACTCACTGCCGCTGATTTCTTCGAACATATGCAGTTTGCCGATAGCTTAGGTCGCTTAGGGTTACGTGAGCCAGGTGAGTTTTCAAATATTATCAGTGAAGCGCTAGCGCGCCGTAATTTTGAAAGCGATGACAAGTTAGCTGCGGCTTTCTCGTTAAAATATAATGATAAAGAAGTTTCACGTGGTGAGCTTGGTGCACGTAATAAAGAAGTCAATGTCAGCTTGCCAAAAGATGGAACAGCTAAGTTCAAACTTTCCATGCAGCTACGCGATGGCAAAGGATTCAAATGGACTTACCCGGTTACTGTTAAGGCCTATAAAGCAGAGCGTGGAGCGCTGCAAGGCGCTATTCACTGGACCGGCGAAGAACTGGCGCCCGCACCAATTACGATTACCGAAAGCAATAAACCGGTTGAAGTAGAAGTCGAAGTCACTGGCACCTGTGATTTAATCAATCGCCCGGATGGCACCTGCAGTGACTATGTTTACTTCCTCGTATTCGATGGCAAAGCCGGTGGTAGTGATATTCCGATGGCTAAAAAACGCTTTTATGTGAAAGTAAAACCACAGCCTTGATCCGCGTCCTTACCATTTCAAAACCATACGTGGCTAAAGCCTACCGCAAGAAGCTGGTGGATTTGGCCGCGGATGGTCGTTTTGAAATCGGCCTTGTGTGTCCCTTGCAATGGGCCAATCAGAGATACGAGGGCGAGCCAGAGGCAAAGGTCAAAACTTGGCGTCTACCGATTTCATTCAATGGTCAAAACCATCTGCATTTTTATCTAGGTCTGGAAGACGTCTTTCGTGAATTCAGACCAGATATCGTAAACGTCGAAGAAGAGCATTATTCTTTAGTCACTTGGCAGTGCTTTCGCTTGGCAAAGAAATATGGTGCCAAGCCAATTTTTTATACCTGGCAGAACATTTCAAAAAAATATCCACCCCCATTTTCTTGGATTGAGCAGTACATCTTTCGCAATGCGGCAGCTGGTATTGCTGGCAATTCTGAGGCCATCGATATTCTTCACGACAAGGGTTTTAAAGGACCTTGTCATGAGATTGTCCAGATGGGGGTTGATATGTCGCAGTTTACACCGGGCGATTTTCGCGACAGCTATAAGCGAAATCTTCGGGATCGGTTAGGGCTAAAACGTGAAGCCTTTTGGGTTAGCTTTTTTGGTCGACTTGTCCCCGAAAAAGGTTTGGATGTATTGCTTTCTGCAGTTACCGAATTGAAGCTAGAAGGTACAAATATTTGCCTACTCATTGCCGGCGACGGACCTGAACGAGAAAGAATCCAGAAGTTTATTCAGGAAAATAAACTCCACGATATTGTCACGATGAAAAGCCAAATTCCTTCGACGCAAGTCGCCCAGTGGTTACAGGCCATGGATGTTTTGTGCCTCCCCTCCCTTACTAAAGCCAACTGGAAAGAGCAGTATGGCCGTATTCTCGCCGAAGCGATGGCGGCAGGTACGGTTGTCGTAGGATCTTCGTCTGGCGAGATTCCCAAAGTCATTGGCAAAGCTGGTCTGGTTACCCAAGAGGGCGACGCACATGCGCTCAAGGGTGCTCTACGCAAATTGATTCAAGGACCTACGCATTGGAAGGAACTTCAGCAACTCGCTCGCTCCCGAGTAGAGGAGCGTTTTTCGGATCAGGTGGTTGCCGAAAAGTTTGCGGACGTTTTTGCTAGTGTCGGAAAATAGTCAAATTCGACTAGATTGTAATGCCAAGCGCAGTTTTTCAATGATCTGACGCATTTCCGGGAATTCGCCGAAAAATGCTACTAAACCGATTATTACCAACACTTCAAGTATTAGGATACCAAAGCCAAGTCCCAGAGTTGCCGGCCATGAAGGCTGCCATCCTCCGAGAAGCCAGGCCTTTTCTTCGGGCGAATCTAAACTTATGGTCCTATCGTTACGCAGGTGAAAATAGGTTCCAACAAGGACATTCGTTGAGAAAGGACCGTAAAGAGCGCCAAAAATCTGCCTCGTGACACTGAAAGCTACTCCAGACCATCCTATCGCCGAGGATATAAGACTAAAAACTATTATCGGTAAGGTAACAGCCAAACCAACCAAAGCCACATATCCAATATTTCTTTTTGTCAGCTTCCGACTCATTCGAAATGGATTTACTGCAGGATCCTCTTCTAAGAACCGAACATGAACCGCGTAGAAAAAGACAACCATGACAAAAATTGAAGGTATGATAAAAAACAAAAAGCCTAATATAATCAATCCCATAAACTGAAGATAAATCTTGATTGCACTCGACAAACGCGCAAATAATTCTTTCCATACTGCAGAAAAATTTGCGGGTTGGTGCAGATAGACTTTTTTTGCTGCGATCGTCAAAGAAAACGAAAAGAGTGAAAGTAATATATAAAAAATAAAAACCAGCACCGAACTCAAACTAGTTGGAATGCTAAATACGTCGAAAGCCAGGATTTCCATGAAGATTGCAGAAATTCCATATCCTCCTGCTAATCCTAAAAATAAGGGCAAATGATTGCGATATCGTTCCATAGCTTCATTTAAGATTTTCGAAATCATTTTTTTCCTTTTTTGAAACTATAATAGCACAGATTACCGCTTCGAAGCATAGTCTTTCCAAACACTCTTAGATTTTGGCGGTTGACTGGACTTGGCCGATGTTCTTTTTTTATTAGGCTTAGTTTTCGCTTTTTTGACCGGCACCTTCGGCTTTGGCTTCTTTTCCGGCCCCTTCCAGCGACACAATTGATTTTCGAGCTCCAGAAGCATAAATCTAAGCGATTCCGCTTCGTAGTGGATTTTCTTTCGAATTTTCTTTGCTAAGTTTGAAAGATATGTTTTTTGCGCGCTACGCTGAATAAAATCCCAGTATTCTGATCTCTTTCCTAAAGAAATGTCTCTTGTGACAGTCTTTAATTTGATTTTCAAATCAGCAGTCATCGCAAAAATATCGCCGATGGGAATTGCCCAGAGATCTAGTCCTACCGCCGCTGCACCATTCAATTTCTGATTAATCTTCTCCAACCGCCCAATATCACGCCATTCATAGGCATCTTGCAACTCATGCCAGAGTGATTTCTCTTCAGCAGACTGATTAGGATGAAAGTCCGGATGCAATTTTCGAAGCAGCTGGCGATAAAGAGTTTTATAATGACGATCAGTATCTGTATGCGAGGTCACCTTCTGCCGAGAAGAAGGTGGGGCATTCGAATGATCTCTATCAAACTCCCGAAAAAAATCGTCTGATTCATCGCCAAAGACATCGTCATTAGGATCGCCACCGCTATGTATATCTTCTTCCCAAAAGTCTTCGTCGTCATCGTCCTCATCTTCGAATTCATCATCTACAGCAATACAAGTCTCGCGCATCAATTCCAGAAGTTTCCCTTCTGCATGGGCCTCTGATACCTTTTTATAGGCTTGCTTATAGGTACAACCGACGTACAACCGGTAATCTTCCGTGGCCCCATATATGAAATCAAGCTCTTCATAGCGATTATGCAGTACCGTAACTGATTCATGATCTTTGGCAAACTCTGCAGTATACCATCGACGAAAAGCGGGAAGATCCTGCTCTTCGAGATCGCGCAGTGTCTTATTCGCATCTCTGAGCGCAGCACCAAGTTTTTTATAGGCTCTAATATGATCGCGACGAATACCGGAAGGGTCTTGATGAAGGACTACAGCCTTACCGATTCTATTTTTGCTTGAAATAACTGTGCGCGACCGTGATTTAATTTTCTTTGGCATTGTGACTTGAACTTATAACAAGTGTTCATACACAGAAAAACGATTGCCGTTTAGAGCTAGTGACACTGCTAAACGGCAAGTCTTTGAATTAACGAATAACCACAGAGTGGCTACCACTTTGGCAATTCATAGTTCCAACAAACTGATTCCCTTGAGGGTAAGCAGTACCAGGACAGGTCGACCCAGTCTTAGCGTTATAGAATGAGAAATCCAAACGGTTTGGCCACGACCAGAAAAGCGTGAGAGTCCCGCGACGAACGTCATTGCCGGCTTTAAATTGCACATTATAGATGGGGCTGTAGCTTGAAGAATTGCTAAAACCCGCAAGCGGACCATTTGCTACAAAACGTGCAGTAGGCTGACTCCATTCAAAAGAAATAGCATTTGGGAAGCCTTCTGCTTTTGCCTGAGACTGAACTCCTAAAAAGCTCACCGCGGTCACTGCGAGTAATTGTACTAATTTCATTTCGAACCCCTTATTATCTCTTTTGATTTTTGAAAACGGTTGATTACGTATCGCAGATATTTCATATAAAATCAACTTGTGTTGATATCTCTATGGGATCGATAAGATATCGATAGTTTTAATGGCTCAAGCCCAAGCATTCTTGTATTGTCTTCCATTCTACGGCTGCAAGGAGTCCTATAAAATGCCCAGTATCTCTCAACCACCCGTTAATAACTCCTTTTACGGAGACTTAGGTGATCGCTGGTATGATGATTCCGATCATCCGGTTGCGCTGCTTCGTGCCGAGACCCAAAATAAATTAGGATATGTCTGTAATGTCCTAAACAATGCGTCACTGCCAGCCAACGCCGAAATTCTTGATATTGGATGCGGTGCCGGTTTTATATCTAATCCTCTAGCAAATCAGAACTACCGCGTCACCGGGCTCGATATCGCCGAAGGGGCCATCAAAACTGCTGAAAAATTCAGTGATCCAACAAAAAAATCTCATTATGTCACAGGCGATGCCTACCAACTACCATTCGCAGATAAAAGTTTTGACGTCGTTATGATGTTGGATTTTCTAGAACATATCGACGATATGCCCCGAGCCCTAGGCGAGGCCGCGAGAGTGCTCCGCGACGGCGGTATTTTTATTTTTCATACGTTTAATAAGACATGGTTGGCTTATCTTTTGGTGATTCGAGCCGTCGAAATATTCAGTCGCGGTTGTCCTGAGCACATGCACGTTTACCATCTTTTTCGCGATCCAAAGGAAGTCGCAGCTGCCTGCAAAAACTTAGGTATGATCGTGCAAGACACAGTGGGAGTAAGACCTAAGGTTGAGAGTGTTGCTTTTTGGAAATCGCTTGTGACTCGGCGACTTGCCAAAGGCTTTAGTTTTAAAATCATCAAGTCAACCCAAATTGGCTATATGGGTTATGCTAGAAAGCAGCAGATTTTTTCCTAGATTTAGATACGGTAAACCAGTCGGTCAATATCTCTGGAATTTTTAGAAGATTTGTCGGTTCGGCAGCACCTAACCTTACAGCCTCTTTTGGCATACCGTACACAACACTTGTTGCCTCATCTTGGGCTAAGGTGCGCGCGCCACTTACCTTCATTTTAAGCAATCCTTCTGCTCCGTCATTTCCCATGCCAGTCAAAATCACGCCAACTGCCTTATTGCCAATACAATTCGCAACAGAGTTAAATAGAAGATCGGCAGAGGGACGATGGCGATTGTAAAGCTCAGTCTCTTCAATCACTACTTTTAGCACATTATTAATCTTTTTTACCGTCATGTGTTTGCCGCCGGGTGCAATCAATACTCGGTCCGGCTTGACCTCATCCCCGTCCTCGGCTTCCTTGATTTGAAACTCACATAAACCGTTTAATCGATCCGCGAAGGCACGCGAAAAAACAGGAGGAATATGTTGGACGATAAGAATCGGCGGAATATGATCCGGCAATCTTGTTAGAACTTCTCGTAAAGCTTCTGTGCCGCCTGTCGAAGAACCGATGGCGATAACAATGCTTTCATCGATTTCCTTCTTTAGGTTGCGATGCCGATTAACAGCCTGCGAAGAACCTTGGAAAACCTTGGATATAATCAACCGCTCCGTTCTCAAACGCGTCGAGAACCTTACTGCCCTCTTCTATACTCAACGACGTAATCATAATTGTCGGAATCTTGTAGCGGGGCATTAGTTCCTTAAGCAATGCAACACCGTCCATCTCTGGCATATGAATATCTAGCGTAATAACATCGGGCTTATGGCGAACGATTAAACCTTCTACTTGTGATGGCTTCGTCGCAACTCCAACCACGTGAATATCTGGATCAGCACCGAGAATCCCACTTAACAGTCGTTGAATCGTGAGCGAATCATCCACTACTAATACTTTAATTTTCTTCTTTTCCGTTTTTACGCGAACTGGTTCGCTCTTTTGATCCACGGACACGCGTAGTCGCCCACTCATACAATCAAAAATCACATCCATCGAAAATGAATCGCGACTCTCTTTTGCTTTAATATCTATACCTAACGACTGCATAAATCCCAGCGTTCGATCCAAACCATGTCGCTGACCCACTACTTTGACATCACATTCCTTCATAGAGGCTTTAACACAGCGCTCAATTCGAGCAACTTCAGAGCTTAAACGGTCCGCCGTTAATTCTTTAATGGGAACAACTACCGCCCACCCTTTGGCTATATTTCTAGCATATGCAGATATACAGATCGCGTTGACAACTTTAAACCGCAGAACTTCTGCAGAGTTACCTTGTAAAGATTTTTCAAAGGAAGAATTATCCATGGGCTCTGCTTAAGTATAAAGTAGATAGATAAGAAAAACTCGTATGCGGAACAATTTCGTTAGCGGCATCGCGCAGTAAATTTTTAATATCTTGATTTCCCACATCTTCGACAATGAGATGACTTTTACCCCAGTGGATGACTTTCGATTTACATGCGTCTGTAACGCCACCATAAACAACTATAGAGGTTGTTCGACCGGACCACATTCGTTTTGCATCCTCGTAGAAGCGATGAAATTCGGCAACTTGAACGGTTCCAGAGCTCATGGACGTAAGCTTGGCGTCAGCAAAAGCAACAGATTTGCCAATTTTTCCGCCCATACTTTTCACAAATGCCGGCAGAGCTTGTTCCGCACCGTCAATAAGAAGTAGAGTCGGAGGTTGCTGGTCTTTAAGACCAGAGAAAAATTCCTTAAGCTTGACATGGTCGCTCAAGCCGGCGACAACAATACGCAGCATATTGTCTGGGTTCTTAATCGTTATTTTAGTGGCAAAAGACTTATCTAGGGCTGAAATACTAGACACCTTGCCGGCATTCATTTTCTTACTTCGCCATGCACTCTTTAATTTGTTACGTATCTCTTCGCCTTGCTGAATAATATTACGAAGACTCGGCTTCTCTATATAATCAGATGCGCCATATTCGAGGCAACGAATTGCCAAATCACCATCTTCACGAGTTGCCGAAGAAATCATAACAACGGGTGGATGATCCGAAGAAAAATTAGATTTCAGATAATTCACGCCATCTTGCTGCGGCATATGGATATCAAGCGTCATTACGTCCGCTCGCAAAGTCTTCATAAGAGATGCCGCCTCAATACCATTACTTGCCGTACCCACAACCTCAAATCCGTGATCTTTCTTCAGTATTTGCTTTAGAAGCATTAGGACACTGTTTGAATCATCGACACAAAGAACTCGCAGTGGATTCGGCAAACTCGGCACTATGACCGCAGAAGAAACGGCATGAACTCTAACTGGCTCCTGTGATTCGACTGACGTCGAAACCGAGACCTGGACGGATAATCTCGGAGATCGATCTGGAAGCACCTTAACTTGAGCATTTTTATGAGCATAGATAGAAGGTCCAAGTATTTCTATCGGTAAATCCATTCCATTTAGTGATTCGGAAATTCCAATAAACATAACTCCTTGGGGAGTGAGTCGCCTAAATAGTCTCGAGGAAATATCTTTAATCTGCTCTGGCGTAAAATAAATAAATACATTACGACAAAAAATAATATCATATTCTCTCGGCATAGAAGTCGACTCGAAATCGATCAGATTACATACTTCGAAATGACAAGGATCTTTAATCGACGGCTTCGCCTTAACGAAGTCAGCGATATCACCTGTACCGCGCGCCCAGTGCCCACTGGCCATACTCGCCGGAATCTCTTTAATTTCGTTGTAATTGTACACACCATTTTTGGCGGTTTTTACAGAAAAGGCATCCACATCGGTGCCCCAGATCTCGTACGATAGGTCAGGTGCCAAACGTTTCATATGAGCTGCAAGCAACATCGAAATAGAATATACTTCTTGACCTTTACTACACGCCGCTGACCAAATACGTAAAGTTTTGTCGTACCTTTTCCGGATATGCGGAATGAGTGCGGGCAATGCTTTATCAATCAAATAATCGAAATGTGAGGGTTCGCGAAAAAAGTACGTGTGATGTGTGGTCAGTAGCGAGACAAGGACCTGCGTCTCAGCCTCACGGTTATCCAACAAGTACTGAAAATATTCTCCTTCATTTCGAAAGTTCAATTCGAAAATACGTTTCTTTAAGCGAGATTGCACCATGACTTTTTGGCGGTCACCGAGCTGCACACCGGTAATACTCGTAACCACATTGCAAATTTGCATAATTACATCTGATGTATCGAAAACTCGTTTTGCAGCATTTGTCATAGTGACATCTCGTTATTCTTGTGTTGCGTTAATAATAAAAATCTAAAGTTAAGAGCGAGAGTTGCAATAAATTACAACTCCGCTCAAGATCAACTCATCAAACATCTTTAAAACGTGGATCATCTTCGGAAGGGACTACATCTGAGCCTACAGCAATTTTCTGATTTCCGAACTTGGAGGGAACCCTAGTAGCCTTTTTTGCAACGGAAGCCGTTGGTCTTTTCTTAAACTGTATTAGTTGGTGAGCATCTGAACTTGCTGAAGCTGCGGGTACCTTAATCGCAGGTTTCACTTGAACTTCATTGCCTTTATACTCTCCTCCTTGCACCATCTTTAATAGATGAGAGACTGAATTATGCAGTGCAGCAGCCTGATTATTCAATTCGTCGCCCGCACTTGCTGCTTGCTGTGATGATGCCGCGTTCTCTTGAGTCACTTGGTCAAGCTGTCCCATGGCCTTTGTAATTTCTTGTACACCCTGCGCCTGCTCTTGGCTTGCTGTCGCAATCTCGTTCACCATATGAGTTAGGCCATTCACATGAGTCACAATTTCATCTAAAGACTCACCGCAGCGTTGAGCCGTCTCAATGCCAGTCTCTACTTTTTGCTTGCCTGTCTCCATCAACGAATCAACCTTCGATTTTGTACTGCTAACGGTCATTTCAACTTTACGAATACTTTCTTCAAGCATTTGCGAAATTTCTTTGGCAGCATTACCGCTCATCTGAGCAAGATTGCCAACTTCCTCAGCAACTACTGCAAATCCTTTACCATGTTCACCCGCACGAGCTGCCTCGACGGATGCATTGAAAGAAAGCAACTTTGTTTGGAATACGATATCGTTGATCACTTTTGTCTTGTTGCCGATTTCTGCAATGATTTTTACGATGCCAGAAATATCTTGGTTACTCTGATTTATCTGCTGCATGATATCCGCATTACTAGTGTTGATTTCGTCGATAGAAGCCACCATCTGTTCGACCGCCTGCTTGCCTTTGATGGCGGCGTGATGACTAACAGAAGCTGTTTCCTGTGATTTTTTTGCATTGTCCGCGTTCTTGCTAATCATGGCACTCATTTGATCAATGGATGCCACTGTCTCTTGCAGTGCCGACGCTTGCTCAGTAGCACTTGCAGCCAATTCAGAGCCTGCCTCAGAGATCTGCATCGAAGCAGCTGTTACTTCCTCACCGCCACTCGCAAGCTGCTCGGCCAACGTGCTAAGATTTTTTGACAAAGTTGAAGAGAAAATGAAACCAAAGATAGCTGCGAACAAAAATGACCCCACCGCCATTCCACTAATAATAAGAATACCGTGCTTAGCTTCATTGGTAGCTTTTGCCACCCAAGTGTCAGTATCTTTCTTCTGGAAGTCTACTAAACCATTTAGCTCTGCCACGATATGCTTCCGCTCTTTAATATATTCGTCCTTAAAGATGCGGTCACGCTCCTTCTCATTTTCCTTACTGCCTGCCGATAGCTCTAACATCTTGAAAGTGGTTTGTTTAAATGCCGCCATAGCCTTAGAAACTTGCCCCCAAAGGACGCCTTCTCCCTCTGCAAAAGGAATCGACTCATACTCTTTCGCATACTCATCAAACCTACTGGAAGCCAAATCGACAAGAGTCTTG
>CAZUYQ010000022.1:0-18600 GCA_964624705.1 uncultured Polynucleobacter sp. | reverse complement strand
AACACCAATCATACGTGTTAGAGCCATAGAATTCGGAAAGTTATCTGTCACAATATGATCATAACTTGTGACCACTTTTTCTAGCGTGAAATATGCCATGCCACCGACCAACGCGGTTAAGCAGGCAAGGAAGATACAAAGACTTACCAGTTTCATTTTCAAACTTAGATTCGTAAACATTATGTTTTTCTCCTTCATTAATTAAGCTGCTTGTTTTTGTTTGTTTTTTGCTTGGTTCGCCAAAATTTGTAGGTCCTCAACGTCTAATGCCTTACCGATATCCAGAAGTAGAATCAGGTCTTTATCCCGTTTAAATACCCCAGTAATAAAATCGGTATTCTTATTACTTTGAACATCTGGTTTGGCGGACATCTCATTCGCACCTGGTGCAACCACCGAATTGATCGAGTCAACCACAACACCAAGGCATAGTGGCGACAGATCACAAATAATAACCGCAGTCTCTGCCGACGCCTCAGGTTTAACACCTAGTTTTGTTCGCAAATCAATGACTGAAATCACTTGGCCGCGAAGATTCATGATTCCGAGAAAATGAGCAGGCGTAAATGGTATTGGAGTAATATCCGGCACCGCTATGACCTCTTTCACTTCCAGCAACGGAATTGCATATTCCTCCTGACCAAGGGAGAAGCTTAAAAAGCGATCCCCCTGCCTCTTTTGCCGTTGTTCCAAACTTTGCTCCTCTGGTGTACTCATGCAGCAATCCTCCTTTGATTTTGCATATTTGATAAATGAGATTTCAGCCGCCCAACGAGCTCTGGAAGCTCGAGAATCAGTGCCGCGCGGCCGTCGCCGAGAATCGCACTACCACTGAATCCGCGAAGATCACGATACTCATCGCCTAGTTGCTTAATAACGACCTGATTCTGACCAATGATATCGTCAACCAGTACAGCAAACGCATGGCCACTTGCCCTGACAACAATAGCAATCGAATCAGTTACAGCTTTTTGACTAACGACTTTGTTGCCAAGCAGATGACTTAAGCGATAGAGAGGAAGATTCTCGCCGCGCAAGGTGTAAACTTCACCCATACCAGTTACATGGTGCAGATCATCCATATTTGGTTTAAGAGATTCATAGGCATGCGCCAGTGGAATCACAAATCGCTGCTGATCGACTAAAACTGTCATACCATCGATAATCGCCATGGTTAACGGCAACTGAATTTTGAAGCATGTCCCGCGACCTAACTCGGTTTCGAGGTTGATCAGACCCTGTAGTTGCTCAATGTTTGTTTTAACAACATCCATTCCAACCCCTCTTCCCGAAAGGTCGGTTACACTCGCCTTAGTTGAGAATCCAGAATGAAATATAAGCTGATAGGACTCTTTATCCGTGATTACAGCGTCAGGTTTGAGAATTCCTTTCTCAATTGCCTTCGCTTTTAACTTCGTTGGATCCAACCCGGCACCATCGTCTCTAATTTCAATCGTAAGGCTGCCATTCTCTTGGTAGGCGCTGAGTCTTATCTCGGCGATCTCCGACTTACCCATTGCCATCCTGGCCTCTTGGGGCTCAATACCATGATCCACTGCATTGCGGATAAGATGGACAAGGGGATCGCTTATTTTCTCTAGGACTGTTTTATCCAGTTCTGATTCCTCACCCCTCAGGGTGAGTTTGATCTTTTTGTTTAGAGTCGCAGAGGTATCGCGAACAATGCGCTGCATTTTTTGAAAAGTAGGCTTGAGGGGAACCATGCGTAGACTCATTGAGATATCTTGAACCTCTTTGGTCACTTTGCCCAATTGATGGACCGTTTTTCGAAGCAACGATAAATCTGTTGCATAAGATTGCTCACGTAAAACAGCCTGCAGGATCACCATCTCACCGACAAAATTTATGAGTTTCTCAACCCGCTGCAAACTCACTCTGATATTTTCATCGGGATTAGAACAACTAATCGTCTTTTGCTTAACAGTTTCCCTAACACCCACCGAGCTATCTGAAATAACTATGTCTGAAACACTTGCGCCTTGAGCGACTTCTTCAAACATCTGGAGGCCGGTCAGAGGCTCGTTCGATTTTTCTGTAGTACGGTGCGTCTTGAGATCGTGTACTAAGTCTTTATGATCGAATACTGCTTTTTGATTGACCCGTAACTCGTTTACGACATGTGTTATATAATCATTGCAACGTAGAAGAAGGTTGACAGAACAGGCATGAATTTTGTCTTCACCGTTTTTAAACCTTAGTAAAAATGACTCTAGTTCATGTGTAAATTCGCCAAGCTGCTGAAATCCGACCGCATTTGCGCTCCCTTTGAGGTTATGTGCCAAACGAAAAATCTTCTCAATAATGGCACGGTCATTGGGTGAAGACTCTAAGAGTAGAAAACACTGTTCAACTTCTTCTAATAGTTGAGTGGCTTCCTCAAGAAAGACGTTGCGCAGAGCAATCTCGAATTCTTCTGTGTCACTCATCTTTTGCATCTCTATTCATTGGTTTCGTTTAGTACTAACGTTGCCATCAATGCTTTCCTATCAATCACGCCACAAAAGTCGGCGCTGAAGAAAAAACCTTTAGCTTTATCTTTTTAAAAATTTTCTTTTAATCAATTTCGATACGCAAATGACGACCGTCGTTTCTTGAGAAACAATTTTGCGAAATTGCTGTCATTTAGAGTAAATGTTTTAAAACCAAACGATAGACAACTTTTGCCTAACATCGATGTTCATCGTTCATGAAAAAATATTCATTTTTGATTTTCATGATCCGAGATTTCGGTTCAATTTCGATTCTTAAAAATATTCAAATCAGATTATGGACAATTGCACCCAACAACCTTTAATTAAATAATCTATCTCATATATTATCGTAAAGCTGTCAGCCAGACATACCCTCTTGCAAAGCTCGTACGGATGCGTCGCCACCAAAAGTAGCCGGTGGTTTTTAACTCGCCATTTTCGACTAGGAGATATAAAGCAGGCAAAACCACTAGCGTTAATAGTGTACTCGTTAAAAGCCCGCCGATCACAACAGTAGCAAGAGGTCGCTGAACTTCAGCGCCAGCGCCGGTTGCAAGTGCCATGGGCAGAAATCCAAGTGATGCTACCAAAGCCGTCATTAATACTGGACGGAGTCGCAGTAAACAACCATGCCGAATGGCGGCTTTAAGAGACTCGCCCTTTGCACGCAAATCGTTGATGAATGTAATAATCACCAGACCATTTAGGACCGCAACACCACTTAATGCAATAAAACCTACCGCTGCGGAAATACTAAAAGGCATATGTCGCCAAGCTAAGGAAATCACCCCGCCACTTAAACCTAAGGGAATGCCACTAAAAACAAGTAAAGCATAATTAATCGACCCAAAGGCGCTATAAAGGAGCATTAATATTGCAACAAAGCAAAGAGGTACCACAATCATCAATCGCTTTTTCGCAGCGATCATATTCTCGAACTGACCACCCCAGGTTATCCACTGCCCAGGTTCTAATTTAAAGTTAGAGTCAATCACACTTTGCGCTTCATTCACAAAAGATCCAATATCACGCCCACGAACATTGGCCTGAACCACAATTCTTCTCTTACCATTCTCGCGACTGATCTGATTTGGACCAACTGTCGTTACTATATTTGCCAACTGGCTGAGTGGAACAAAAGCAGGGCGATCGACCTCTACGCGGTTATGATTATGACCATTAAGCTCAATAGGCGCACTGTTTGGCAAAGGTACAGGTAGGCTGCGAATAGACCATTCGTCTCGACGAATATTTTCCGGTAGTCTCACCACCAGATCAAAGCGTCTGTCACCTTCAAACACAGTGCCGGCGGCACGTCCGCCTACTGACGCCGCAATCACATTTTGCACCGTATTAACGTTTAAATTAAGCCTACCCAATTCTTCCCGGCGCAATTCAATACCAAGAACCGGCAAACCGTCAGTCTGCTCTACTTTAATATCAGCAGCGCCAGGGATTGCCTTCAAGGCGCCTGCAATTCGATTTGCGGTTAAACGAAGACTGTCAAAATCATCACCGAAAACTTTTACTGCTACATCACTACGGACACCGGCAATCAATTCATTAAAGCGCATCTGAATGGGTTGAGTAAACTCGAGAGCAATCCCCGGAACATCAGTGACCGCCTTTTCTAATTCTTCTATGAGCTTAGCTTTATCTTTATTCCGATCCGGCCAGTCCGATTGATCCTTTAACATAATAAAGGTGTCCGAAAGATTTGGTGGCATGGGATCACTACCCACATCGGCAGTACCTGTTTTGCTAAATACTAATTTCACTTCTTTAAACTGCGAGATAATTGTCTCAACTTTACGCTGGAGAAGTGTACTTTGCTCGATTCCCGTACTAGGAATACGCATCGAATGCATCGCAATATCTTTTTCATCTAAAGTTGGAATAAATTCACTGCCAAGAACCAAAAATAAACCCATTGACGCAATAAACATAACGACAGCCCAACCAACAAATCGTCGCGGTGCGGCAAGGGCTTGATCTAAGATCGGGCTATAAAACTTGTGAGCCGCATTAAATAATTTACTCTCCTTTTCCTGAACATTCTTACCAATGCAGAGAGCGATAATTGCTGGGATATAGGTAAGAGAAAGAATAAAAGCAGCGCAGAGCGCGAAGATGACCGTCAACGCCATCGGTTGAAACATTTTCCCTTCGATACCAGTCAGTGCAAGAAGCGGAACATAAACTGTAATAATGATTGCTTCACCAAACACGCTTGCTTGACGCACTTCTTTGGTGGCAAGAGCGACCTCTTCGAGGCGTTCATCATATGTCAGGAGGCGACCTAGTTCGTGCTGCTTTTCTGATAATCGCCTCAGACAGTTTTCAACGATAATCACTGCGCCATCGACAATTAAACCAAAATCAATGGCTCCAAGGCTCATTAAATTGCCCGAAATTTTACCTTCGACCATTCCGATTGCCGTCATCAGCATCGAAAGAGGAATCGCTGTCGCGGTAATGAGTGCTGCCCTTATATTACCTAGAAGCAGGAACAAAACGACAATCACCAAAATAGCGCCTTCGGTGAGATTTTTTGCCACGGTATGAATAGTCGCATCCACCAATTTCATACGGTTCAGAACCGGTTTAACTTGAATATCGACCGGCAACGAATTGGTGATCGACTTTATTTTGTCGTCGACTACTTGTGCTACCGTACGGCTATTTTCACCCATAAGCATCAACGCAGTACCGACGACAACCTCTCGGCCGTCCGAAGAACCACTGCCGGTGCGAGGCTCTTCACCAAATCGCACAGTCGCAACATCGCGGATGCGAATAGGTTTTCCATGCCGATTTCCAATCACAATCGCAGACACTTCGTCGAGTTTTAGGATGCGTCCGTCAGCCCTCACTAGTTTAGCTTCGCCGTTATGCTCTACGAAGCCAGCGCCGACGCTGGCATTATTATGCTCAAGAGCGTCAATAATTTCCTGGAAACTAACGCCATAACCTACAAGCTTGGCAGAATCGGGTTCTACCAGATACTGCTTTACATAACCGCCAATGGTATCGATTCCGGCGACCCCTGGAAGACTTTTTAACTGCGGTTTAATAATCCAATCTTGAACTGTCCGGAGATAAGTGGAACGCTCCGCCTCGGTCTTCAGCCGGACTCCTTCTGCCGTAATATAGCTGCCGTCTGTCTGCCAGCCGACGGGACCGTCCTTTAAATCTACGCCGTCGCCATCTGGATGAGCAAAATCAACAGTCCACATATAGACTTCACCGAGACCAGTACTAATAGGTCCAAGCCGTAGTTCAACGCCAGCAGGTATCTGTTTCATGGATTCTGCAATACGCTCGTTGACTTGCTGCCTAGCAAAATAGATATCAACATGATCATTAAAAACAGCCGTAATTTGAGCGAATCCGTTGCGGGAAAGCGAACGTGTCGTTTCTAGGCCTGGGATACCCGCTAAACTGGTTTCGAGCGGGAAGGTAACTTGTTTTTCAATCTCAATCGGTGAAAGCGCCGCGCCTAATGCATTAATAACGACTTGCTTATTGGTAACATCCGGAACCGCATCAATCGGCAATTTCGATAAGGATATAGCACCGAATACTGCGACTAACAGCGTTACAGCAATCACCATATAACGCTGCTTTATGGAAAATCTTAAAATTTTCTCAAGAAATAAAAACATCAGTGCTCATGCTCTGCTTCGCCCTTAGTCAATTCTGACTTTAGCAGGAAGCTTCCAGAAGTTGCGACCCTCGCACCAATCGTAACACCTTCTAATACCTCTACATACTTATCATCGCGTCGCCCAATTCGAACCTGCGTTGCAACAAATGCATCGTCTTTTTTTACAAAAACTGTCGGAATGCCAGCAATATCTTGCACCGAATTACCATCTACAAGTACAGCAGCATCACTCTCATCAATTACGATTGCACCGGTAACAAAGGTGCCAGGTCGCCAAGCCATGTCAGGGTTCTGTAAGATAACACGTGCAAGTGCTGTGCGGGTATGATCGCTAATGGTCGGTGCTACATATGCTAGAACTCCTTCCACTTCTTTATTTGTACTGTGATCCATAATCCGAACTCGTTGCCCCGCTTTGATTTGCGGAAGATCGGTAGGGTAAACAAATAAATCGACCCATACCTGCGAAAGATCTGCGACTACAAACGCTTCACTATCAGCGCCAATCACTTCTCCGAGGGCAATGTCTTTTTCAATAACCACACCATCAATTTGCGATCTCATTTCAAAGGAGGATAAATTCGCATTGTTTTCAAAAACAGCTAAAACTTCACCTTTTTTCACCGCATCGCCGAGGTTTTTTTGAATCTGACGGACGATACCAGGAAACCGCGGAATCATATGCGCAACCAAGTCACCATTTAGTTTCACTTCACCGGGGACTTTAAGCTCCACTGCTAACTTTCCGGGAGCGGCATCAGCAAAAACAACGCCGTACTTTGCTAAATCATCTTCAGTCCGGTGAATCATACCTTCTTCATGCTCGTCGTGACCTTCATGATCGCCTTTGTAATGTTTCCAACCCTGAAGACCTAATATTCCTATAGCAATAGCAGCTAACGAAGCTATAAGAACCGCGCGAACGCGACTATGCGTCTTTAAATAATTCAAGACCCTGTGAATAAACGCGAGTAAAGCATTAAAAAAACGAATGATGTATTTCACTTCACTTTACCTCTTTTACTGCAACACGCCTGCCCAACGCCGACTCAAGACCAAAACGCTCGCTATGCCATGCTAAAAGCGAATCTACATAACGCCTTCTACTATCAATCACCAGATCAATTGCAGCTGCGTAATCAAGGCCAGACTTAATGCCCGCGCGGTACTCCCGAGCGGTGGTGTCTTTATACTTTGCGGTCTTTACGCTGTTCTCGCCCTCTACTTTTAGGCGTTGCTCCATCACAATTATGCGGCGCAGATGCCGTTCTACGAGACTTAAAAGATCCATGGACGACTCTCGCATTTTTTCGTCAGACTGATTTTTGCGAGCACCTGCAGCACGTCTTTCATTGATCGTTGACAAACCTGAGAAAACATCCATTTTTGCAGTTAAAAGTAGGTACGTGGAGGGCGCATCATTTCCCGCCTTAGTTGCCTGCGAAGGTCTCTCACCTAGGGGCAACCAACCACTACGCGCCTCAAAATCGAGGCGGGGTAGTGCGCCTGAAACCCAGCGGTTGGCCTCCACATCAGATTTTGCAACATCGATTGCGGACTCTTTTAAAGAAAAGGCGTTCTGATTTGCCGAAGCTAAAATCTGATCTACAGGTTCATTTAATCCATATCTGGGGACTCGACCTGAAAACGTAATTTTTTGTCCCCATTCATGCCCCATCAATCGATTAAAATCCGCTTTCGTAAGCTCAACCATTGATCTGGCATCGGCAAGTTCCGTTTCAATTTTTGACTGACGCACTTCAAATGCGACGACGTCACCCTCGGAAGCAATACCTGCGCTTCGACGCTGCCTAATATCCTTTAATGCAACTGCATTCAATGAAGAAGCTTCCTCCCACTCGGCCGCAGACTGCATGGCTCCTAGAATGGCGTAGAATTGTTCTTCGACTTTAACAGCTAACTCAAATTTAGTTGATGCGAGCTCAAGCTCCGCTTTAGAAATTTCAAAGCTTGTGATTTGCGACGCTCTTCTGTCAGCAAATCCGTTGAATAAATTCCATGACACGTATCCATAAGCCAGTCGGTCTGATTTCTCAGAAACAGAGGGATTTTTTTCGATACCCGCCGCTATCCCCACGCGTGGCAAAAATTCTGAACGAGCTACACCATTTAATGCTCGAACCTCGTCCAACCGTGCTTCCATGCCCCTTACTTTAGGCGACCGACTAGTGGCAATCTCAATGGCTGTTGCTAAAGAAAAAATTTGATCTGGAGCTTGGGGTTGCGCTAAAAGTTGCATGGACCATATAAAAAGGAGCGAAGACAAACCCCATTGAATGAATTGCATGCGTTGCCTCCTCATCGCTTCATCGCTTTCCGGGTATAACACTTAAAGAACAACGTCAGCTCCAATTGTTACACCGGTACCGCGCCAAACCGCCTTCTGCGATGATGCTGCTACAGAGAAAACGCCAGCATTCAAACCGCCAAAAAATCCTTTTGTATTAGGCAATAAATAGCGAACACCTGTGCCAACTTTCGTAACGGGCGTCCACGCAGTCTGAGAAACTCCGTCCAAGGTCCCAGATACTTGCGTTAGCATCATACCCGCGCCCAAAGAAAGCCAAGGTGACATGCCCTGATAGCTCATGATCGACGAAGACGCGTTAGTCAAACGAAGTGTCGCAAACACAGGTAAAACCTGCGCGGCAACATTATCTTTGAAATCTGAATTCAATTCGCGATGATGAATCGATTGTCCACCATCTGAGCTTAAATAAGAAAGATCTAGGCCGGCACGGGCTCTAACCATCGATCCCCAAACAGCCCCGGTCGGGTGACCGATCCAAATACTTGGCGCAACGGTATTTTTGGAGCCCCCGTTGAGAGGAATTTCGAAGTAGTCATTATGGGCTTCGAAAGTACGAAACTGATGAAAATCGATACTCGGTTCGACCGCAACATACTGCACACCTTGAGTTTCAACACGCTCGGATTCAGCTGATACGCCCGTTTGATAAGTCTGCACGAGATTCGGATCAATACGCATCTCAGGCGCTTTTTCTTCAGGTTGCACGAGCTTACGCTTTGAATTTTTTGTGGCGGCAGCAGCCTGTGCCCCATATCCTAAGCTTAGCGTAAAGACTAATAAACTAGCGATATTCATTGGGACACCTCTTGATTTTTACAGCGTCCGGCACGTAGATCGGCCCCGCGAGATCCACTCGCCGTAAGCTTGCCCTCGAATCCGGCACTTGTGTACATACCGCTTATGGTAAAAGGTTCCATATTCGGTTGAATTCCACAGACACCTTGAAAGCGTCCACTAATATAATCAAGATCGACCTGCGCTAAAGAGCATGCGACCCGATCGGGAGAATCATACGCTCCTAAATAGAATACAATCGTCGACTGGGCATGAACTTTCCCGTCTGAGGCAACGTCCGGTGTGACGGTCATTGTTAAAGCCGCGTTCTCTGGAAGATTGGCGCCGCCAAAATTCACGAGGCAGACCTCATGCTTGCCTGTCCGATTTTTTGCTCGCGGTAAATCCGAGTGAACTGTGGAGCTCTTATTAAGAGTTGCAACTCCCATTCGGCCTAATATTGCCGACGACCATTCGCCAGATAGTGTTTCGTTATTCAATGTAAAGAGGAAGGTTTCATTCACTCCGTCCTTACGTAGACTCAGACGTCTTGTCAGTGGATGAAAATCGACTGTATCAAATTTCCAGATTGCAAACTCATTGGCCTCATCGCCCCTAGCTAACCTCACATCAGCCGATAGCTTAAGACCTTGGCCTGCAACGTTGGTAGCACGGATTTGAATCGTCGCCGCATAATGCGTCGAACGCACATCGTCATTTACAAAACCCGTATAACTTCCAGCAATTTTTGTAGGTTCTGTTCCGGAAGTTGGTGACTGACCATCGCCTGGTTGGACAATCGCAGTATCACCACCGCGACGTAGTTTCATGGTCCCGGTCATACTGAGCCCAAGCGCCTGCCAGCTGCCCATAAATCCGTCTACGTCAGCACCAAGCGATAACTGCATTTCACCATACTGATCGTGGTTAACGACTAATTCTAACTTCGAACGTTTAGGATCGTATTCGCCACGTGTGATCTTAAATCCGAGATACTCATCACCATTCACATTGCTACTGAAAGGAAATTTAAGAAATCCAGACAATTGCGGCATCATCACTGGATCGATTCCACCATTATCATTAAATGGTGCCTCTACTACCTCTAAGTGTAGTGCGACTGGCTGACTTTTGCTGGATCCACTATCCACAGCACCCGTGTAATCGCCCTTTATGGCACTCAGTTCACGCTTCTTTGTTTCAGCATTTAAACGAATTTGTTCGCGACGAATTTCGCGGTCTGATAAACGTGATCTCCCGCAATTTTGGATATTTAAAGTACCAATAATAAAAATCGCAAAAAAACTAAACTTTAAAGCGTGAGTAGATTTTTTCATTAAGGAGCCTTAGCCGTAACGTTACCGACCAGACCATTGGAATCCGTTAAGACGACGCCGGTAAACGTTCCGTCTTGAGCCATCGTGCCTTTACACCATAGGTATCAGTCTTAGCTGTTAAATAGCGATTGTAGAAATTGAACTGCACATCAGCGAATTTAAGTTCTTCAAACTCATTGCTATCGTAGTCGCCCAAATAAAAGCGAACTTTCCCAGAAATTTTTGTGGTTGGCGGGGTTGTGGTTGTGTCCTGAGTCGTAACAAAGGACATCGAAATACGTTCAGGTAAATTGACTTCCGTATTTGTGATGGTAATCAGGCCACGGTAATACCCAGTAAGGGAACGAACAAGTAGGCCATCTGCGGGAGGTTTCGGCTGACCACTTTTAGTAGAAGAAAATTTGCCGGAACGAGCACTTGCAGCTGCATACCATTTTCCTTCAAATATACCGCCAGAGCGAATATTACCAATGAGCGAAATATCATTTTTATCATTCTTGATACTGATCTGACGGGTAATCAAATTGAACGCACAGTCATCAAATTCATAGGTCAGGTATTCATTAGAATTCCAGTCACCTAAGTAAACTTTCACGTTTGCAGAGATTTTAAGACGACCGTCGCCAGTGCTCACTGCCCGCAAATTGATTTCAGAGAACTGATAATAATTTGTATCGTCATGGGTTAGAACCGCATGATAAAGGCCAGATAAACTGTCGGATTCTGCAAGGGTAAGCTGACTCTGAGTCCCCAAATCGGCAGAACGAATCGATTTCCCAACGATTCCACATGCTGATATCACTGAGACTTCAAACAAAACTGCAATTAAAACAACAAGTAATCGCATAGATCCTCCTAGGTTCGGTTGCTAACGCTCAGTTTTTATACGCCATTTCAGGAATGGTCAAGGCTCATTACAAGAAATTTAAGCCAAGTTTTTTTCTTAATTTCAGCGACTTAGCAGAGAGATTTAAGTTTTTCAACGCTTTAGCCGATAGAGGGGAAATTGGAGGACTCGCTTATGTTTGATAAATCATTATTCGCTTTTCTGATGGCTACTGCAGTCGCAGTTACAACATGTAAGCAATCCGAATTTTCCGGCAAATCAGATTCCGGAAAAAAAGGCGCGGGTACTACTCCTGGTTCAGCAAATATTCAGAATAGCACCGATGTCGTTGCGACACCTACTCCAACACCATTGCCAACAATCGTTCCAGGAAATCCACTTCCAGGCGGCACTCCGCTTCCAGGTGGATGTGTTTCGCCACCAACAGAAGCAGTTATGACCTTCGAGGCTAATCCAGTAGGGCCATTTGATGGCAACACCTTTTGGGCAACCACTGGTGTGCGCTTCTTAACAAGTATGCGTGTCGTCGCGACCACACGCCAAGGTCAGCCGCAGCCACCAAAAGATGCCCAAGCGTGGCAGTGTATCAAATGCACAAAAAGCCCATCTCGCAATCGTTTGATCGATGCCACTGCAGAAGCTCAGGTTGGGTTGCATGTCTTGGCGTCAACAACGCCCCAGAATGTTACACAAGCTCTCGACATGGCATTTGCTAACCCAGTGGCAGCTGGTTCATTTGATCTTATCGACGATGATGGCTCTGAAGCATGGTCTGTTATCCTTTTTAATGCGAATAGCCAAGTTTTAGAAAACCGCCCGTTGAGTACATTAAAAGGCTACCGCCCTTCAAGTACGGGTAACGGGCGTCCCATGACTTTAACATTTTCACGTCCTCAGGCAGACGTCGCAGGACTAAGACTGATTGGCGCGAAGCCAAACGGCTTCTTTGGTTTTGCATTTGATAATATCAATATTCTGGCTTGCCCAGTGGTGTCTAAATAAAACCAATAGGGCAAAGGCTGTACGGAAGAATCGCAGAGTCCACATCCTTCTGCCCATCGATTTTATCGAGCATAGAACAGGTCAACAACGCTTTCACGATACCAGAGTAGTCGATGCTGGCGTTGTTTCGCGAAGAACCGAGATAGTCAATCGGTTCCGCGCCCTTTTCATATCCATACAAGAAATCGGGCGCGTTATCCGTAGGATCAATTTTGTCGAATGTTCCCCATTCACCACCGATCAATTTCTTGTCGGCATCGAATTCAAGGGTGTACACATAGTTAGATGTGTATGAACGTTGCTGGTCGAATTCCGGTGAGTAGGTAAGCTGAGGTTTGCTCGGCTCTGATATCCAACTAACCTTGGCCGAGACCTCTGCAATATAGACAGCACCCGAGCTACGGTAGGCTGCCGCGATGTCGTTTGTTTCGTCACGACGTTTCAATTCGGAAATACTAAACGATGCAGCATACACAGGTTGATTCCATACTTGTCCGGTGCGCGTACGGTCCATGACAAAGCCGATATTGCGCTTACCAATTTGTTCGACCAAGACTTCATGAAACGAAGCTGGATTGACGTCCCAGCATCCTGAAATCTGTGCCGTGACTGGGGTGACAAGTTTCATATCTGCTGTTTTGAGATAAGAGACAAGATCCACAAACGAGGAAACAAGATAGTAAGTATCTCGCTTTGATTCGAGAAGAAACTTCGGCGATGACTGATCGTCTAATTGAATTTTGAAGACGGCAACCTTTTTACCGGAAATTTTTACATCTAGATCAAAGAGGCTATCAATAATCGTAAAACCGATCTTAAGCTCACCATTCGTCAGAGAGCCAGCATAGCCTCTACCTAGTGTATTGGAAGCGATCGCGTTGCCAGCGGATACCACATCCAGATTACAACGACGTCCTAAAAAATATTGTTTATCTTCAGGAGCTTGCTGCGCCCAAGATCGGCTGAGCAAAGCGCGAATATCACCAGGCGTAAAAAAAACTTTTTTATCGCCGATTTCTGCCAGAACGGAATGCCTTGGCGCTTCTGTCATCACTGCCGCGGCTGCCCAACCATGACAAATCCCCATCCATGCCCAGGAATCGCCTTGGCTGCTGCTACTGTTCGGGTAGCGGAATTTATCATTTGCGCTGTAATATAAAAATTGCTGCCAAGCATGGGATGTTAAGCTGAGTCCTGTGAAGACTGGACTGGCTTCAAGAAGAGTCATCATGTTTTTGACTAGTTCACGTTTTTTCGAAACTTCCCCGGTTTCACGAATCAATTTATCGATGTCTTTTACTTTGTCCACTAACTGAGCTAATTCTTCGTCACTTGGTTTTTTATTATGACGAGATTGGAAAATAATATCGTATTTTTCAGCAGGGGAAAGAAGCAAATTAGGTTCTTCCTTCGCAGCTTCGCTGGCATATGTACTCAGGTAAGTCGCAAGACCAAGCTCTTCGTTATGAACAGGATCGATATTTTTCCAGCGCGCTGCAGTCTCCTTCGCCATAAGCGGCCAATAGGTGTCGGTCCAGGGTATGCTCGTTAATTTGACCTTCTGAGTCGCCTTAATTTCATCCCAGGTCAAAGCTTTCTTTAAACCAAATTGGCTGCGAAGATTTTGAAAATCTGGTGATTCCTTGAATGTCGAAGTCACACCATTTCTACAAGAAATTGTGCTGATAAACGCGAGTCCGATGATTGCTAGAGGTTTCATGAGTTGTGTCCTTCTTTCGTTCGATCAACGGGTCGCCGCGACAAAACCATTCGCTGTAAAGCAACCACTCGTCATGATAGGCGCCGCCGTCCGATTGCAGAGAAGGGCAGCAGTTTGCAGGAGTTTCTTATTTGTTGCGGTAGGCTTAGCGGCAAGTTTCAGGATACTCTCGCATGATTGCTGTCTTTCGAACTCAGCTATAGACGCCCCGCTGGCAAAGGCGATATTTTTTTCCGAACCCTCATCAGCGAACATGTAGGTTGCACGGACCGCCCCAGCCTGCGTACTCTGCTCAAAGATAAACTCTTTCACCGGAGCAAGAATCGATTCTTGCTGAACGCAGGTCGACGACTTTTCTTCTACTGAAACAGATAAACCACGTGAATTTGGGAACAAGTCCGTGCGAATACTAAAATCAGACGGCGTGAAGACTTCGAGTTGGATCTGTAAAGGATCATTAGCACCACAGATTACGGCACGTGTCATCGTGTCCTGCATCGAGGAAACAAGCGTTAAAATATTGCATGTAGTGGCAAGACCCGGAACCAATTGTTCGGCGACCCAGACGCCACTGTAAGGTCGCAAAGCGATGACTTCGTGTGTTTTGGCAAGCTCCGCCTCGAGCGCCTTCTGCACCGCAGCCTTCTGTAATTCGGCTTCCTTGGATCGCTTCGCTTCAGCATCTGCACGCGCTGCTTCTTGGTCTCTGGACTTCTTGGCCTCAGCTGCAGCGATTTCGGCGGCACGTGCTTTTGCAGATTCTTCCTCTGCTCGTTTTACAGCGGCTTTGGTCGATTCCTCGCTGGCTTGGCTACGAGCCTCAAGCGCATCATTCTTTTCGCGTAAGTCCCTATTTTCTCTGCGGTCCTTAGAACCACAAGCCGTTAAAAGGGCGAGAATAACATAAAATAACACAAGATTTTTCATAAAAACCCTATTCTTTATAAATATCTACGGTTTATATAGATATATTTATATTTATCAATATGTATTTAAACATTCCTTCGACTCTTGGTTTGGCCAATGGAGATAAAATAGGACACTCGGCGGTAGAAAAATGATAGAGAAGCCTCATTTAAACTTGCGAAACAATTTAGGTTGAAATGAATCCATTACGCCTTCTTATGCCATTTTTCTCGATCATTCTTTGCCAAATTGCAGAGGGTGCGGAAATCGAACCACGAATTCTGGTTCGTAATATTTCTGAACGGATTATGCGGCTTGAATTAAATCCTCAATTAGGTTTCCAAGCACTCATAAAACAATATTGGGGAGATATTAGTCTATTAGATCTTCGGACCGGAAGAAAAATTTGGAACTATCATCAGAACGACATGTCTTTTTCCGATTTTGGGCTGAGTTGGTCGCATAATAACGTGGCTGTTGCGATCGGCGGCTCGCAACCCGCCTTACTCAATGCACGCGATGGTACATTATTGCAAAAGCTACAGCATCCGAACCAAAATTTTGTCGTAACCGCAATCGCATTTTCCGAGGATGATCGTTTGATTGCCGGTTCCTCTTACGGCGACGAGACCGCTGTGTATTTGTGGGACGCGCAGAATGGCAAGATTGTCGCAACTCTGTCAGGTCCGCAGGTAAATCGTGAACATGCATATGATGGTGCCGTGCGCCTGCAGTTTTCACGCAATGGCAAGACACTTTTTGGCGCCGGCGGACAATGGTTTGCCGTATGGAACGTCGAAACTCACAAGTTGATTCAAAATGTCGACCTCCATGATCTTCTACATATCAGCTCTAGTTATGCCATCGACGGAGGTTCATTCGCGTTTACACGTGATCTTCGCTACGTTGCATTCAATCATCAAAAAAACATCTCGATCGTTAGTCTTGAAAATCTAAAGATTGTTCGAACGCTGACATTCCCAAGCTACCCTCGTCTGTATGAATTTACTGATAACAACGAATACTTGGTAGTAGCAGGTTTGGGTACGAATGACTTTGAGCCACCACAACCAGTTGAACCTTATCGATTTCAATTTGGGAAAATTAATGTACTTACCGGAGAATTATTTCCTGCGCTATCAACACAAATGTTCGATTTTCTTCCGAACGAACATACAGCTGCAACAAGCGGTTTGCGTGTCGCTGGATTTGATTTGCGGTCTGGTTTTTTTGTCTTAGCAGCAGGAAGGAATCCGATTTTTAGAAACGGTGGCCTTGATAAATTTGCAACAAATGAAATCATGGCCTGGCACTTTGAGAATTAAGCAAGAGGATGATCTATTCCCAGCCTCTAAGTAGCGCTGTCTGCCCTGCCTTTAGCTTCACTTTTTGAATGCTAGAGGTCTTACCAGCCGTCTTTACGGACACTTGATATTCACCCGGTTTTACCATCACTCGTGACACAAAGAAGCCCTGAGGTAAAAGAGTCCAAGAGCGAGTATCTGCGGTTTCTGTCGCTGCTGTCACAACGTTTGCAACAATGCCACCGAGAGGACCAAAGTTACGACGCGCTTGATCATTGATTTGACCTTTAATAAGGAGACGCGCCATTGATTTAGCAATAATCCTGGTCCGACGATTTTCAAGCGTATCAGATGCAATTTGATCCATATACGCTGTGTTTTCAGCACCCACAAAGCCCACACCACCATCGACTTGTAAGCCTGTTAAACCAACATACATCGATTTTGGTAGAAGCCGAGGAAACGAGATACGCACCACCTGAGATCCAACAGGAATAAAAAACTCGCCAGTGATTTTTGGCGTGATGCGTCCCAATTCATGAACCGCAATAATCTCGGCATGAGTGGTCATTGACTTTACTGCTTCTTCGGGCGTTTCAGTCAAAAATTTTCCATACTTTTGTTTTAGAATTTTAACGCGATCGTCGCGATGACGATACGCTAGGATACGATAGCAGGCTCTGATCAACTCTTTCGGCACTCCACCTTCGACATATGCTTTGAATTCGGTTTCGTAGAGTTCGATCGCTTTCCAATACTCAATGATGGCGTTATCCCATTCATTTTTTGCTTCATAAATAAGCCCTGAGAGATAACGACCATAGGCATCTTCACCGTATTTATTACCCTGAGCAATAAATTGGTGAGCCATCATCGTGTGAATGGCAACTTTCTCATAGTCCTCACCTTCATAGTCAGAACTTGCGTCACTGACTACGAAGGAGGCGGCCGTCTTTGAAATGCTTGTCGTATACAGTTCATCCGCAATGCTATCTGCTTCCAGAAACAAACTGCGCGATTTTGAAAAATCTGTTTTTCGATCGTAAATTGTTGCAGCCTCAAGGCGCCACAAGACGCGATCAGCACTGCGTTCTGTTTCGCCAGATTCTTTGAGGGCCTCGAGAGCTTTATCCCAATCCCCACGAGTGTATGCATCACGCATTTCTTTAGTTTTATCTGAATAAGAGGCGCAAGAACCCAGGAGACCACCCACCAATAGAGCGGCTCCAAGGATACGTCCATGCGACTGACAATTAGAAAAAACTTTATCTTTACGAGTAAGCATACACTTTATCATGCGGGCGATTACCAGCTAGAGCCAGAACGTTTGAAACGTTTTTTGATCTCATGTTTTTCTGTCCACTGAATCTCTGCAGTTTCAAGATTGATAAGTTTCATTTGTGTTTGGTAGCTAACAGTTTTTAGGCCGTCTTGGGTATGGACTTGGCTTGAGATCGCTCCAGCAAGCATAAAATCTGCGCCCTTTTGATTACCTTTTTTCTTTTTAGTGGTGTCGCTGACCGCACCGCTATTTTGGTACTCGACTTCTTTAAGAATCTGGTCGCGACGACTCTTCTCGACGAAACTTACTTTACCGCTATTCACCAGTTCGTTTTCCAGAAACTCGGTAAGTGCTTTTGTGTCGATATGCTCATCAGACCGATTTTCAACATCTTGAACAAGGACAGTTGGTTTTTTGCCACTATGACCTTTTTTGAATTCTTCTAACCATGGACGGCCGAGGCACGAGGTAATCATGACTTCAGCGGTTTTACGAGCATCGGTCTCGTTCCATTTATCGTCAACAACTTCGACTTGTGTCTTTAATATATCTGATGGAAAAATTTATGATCAGAATATTCGCCTTGAAATTTTGGGGAACAACCTGTTCCCACTAAAACCGACAACGACGCCGCGGCTAAAATACTTTTTCGAACATTCGATAACATTTGAGAACTCTCCTGTATTAAATCAGATAGTTAAACAGACGAATCTAAGAAGCAAAGATCATTCATGGTATAATCCTATATGGTACACCACCATTTCTCTGGAATCCTACTATTAAAAACGGCACCCAAGCGGAGGAGCCCCCATGTTGCACCAATTTAAAGCACCCCTGTCATTATTAACTTGGACAGCCTGGCTTGCGGTCGTGGGTTTTTTTGCAACCGCAAATTGGGCGAACCCGGTATGGACAAAGGAAACAGACCCGAAGGCCG
>CAZUYQ010000021.1:45119-50768 GCA_964624705.1 uncultured Polynucleobacter sp. | reverse complement strand
TATCCCTCTGAAGTCAACCTCTTACGTCAAGCCCAAATTCTGTAGAGAGCCTAGTGATGCAATGGCCAGCTTAACTTTGACCAGTAATGAAACTCCCGTCGCCGGAGCTACGGTAAATGTTTATAAGCTGGATACTTCGACGCTGAGTCCTACGCGGATCGCTACAACGACCACTGATGATGCAGGCGCTTATTCTCAGTATTTTACACTAGGTGATACGACAACTTTTCTGGTGATCGCGCTCAAAGACAATGTCTCCATTGGTCATACCATTGTTGCTGTTCCACCGACAAGTGAGGGTTTGACCCTTGCGAGTCAAGTTCGCACGATGGCCGGTGACATTACGCGAGCCACCACAATTGCAACCTCACTTATGATTGGCAAAGACACTAAACTCGATCAGTTAACATCGACTACATTGAGTAGTGTCGTCAAATCCGTGCAAACAGAGATTGAAGGAAAATCTTCGTCAAGCATTGCCACTCTGACCAGTAGTCTATCGAGTTCGACGAGCTTTATCAGTAGCCTTGCCACGATCATTGGTGATAGCGGAATTTCTAGCACTCGTGCCACCTCGTCGACCAAGAACCTTGCTTCTTTGATACCTTCGTTATCTTCTGCCACCTCTCCAAGTGCGAGTCTTTCCAGCATTGAAATTGAATCCACGAGCACGTCCGTGGCAAAAGGAAATACTCTTAGCTTAAAGGCCTATGGTACTTATTCTGATGGCAATCGCACCGATATTTCAACTCAGGTCACTTGGACCAGTTCAAGCACTGCAACTGCAACCGTTGCTCAATCCATAACTGTCACGATGACATCGGTCGCGGTAGGCACGACCACGATCACTGCAACGCTCAGCGGAGTCTCCGGGCAAAAGTCGATAACCGTGACAGCCCCAGAACTTGTTTCCATTGCCATCACTCCTCCGAATGCCACCCTTGCTGTGGCCAGCTACCAACAGTTTACTGCCACAGGAACTTACACAGACAACACCACTCAAAATCTCACTAGTAGTGCCACGTGGGCTTCCGGAAATACAGGTCGGGCTACAGTCAGTAATACTGCGCCCACCAAAGGCCTTGCGCTGACGGTGAGTTCCGGAACGGGTACCATCACCGCAACTTCTGGAAGTATTTCAGCTCAAGTAAGTTTTACAGTTTCGACAGCAACACTTAGTACTGTGCAGGTTACTCCGGCTGCCCAAAGCGTACCTGCAGGACTTACGCTCACAATGCTTGCCACTGGCGTTTATTCGGACGCTACGACACAAGATTTAACAGCCTACGCCACTTGGGCAAGTGATGACACCAGTGCCGCCACTGTTGGCAACACCACTGGTACCAAAGGTCACCTTACTGCAGTAGCTGTGGGTACAGCTAATATTTCTGCTACTTTTAACGCAGTCGCCGGCACCGAAGCGGTCACAGTCACTGCGGCTGAAATTACCGAAGTGCAACTATCTGTATCGTCGGTATCGCTTGCTAAGGGTATGACGACCGATATCGTCGCCACCGGCATTTTTTCAGATAACAGCAATAGTATTATCACGGATTCAGCAACCTGGACTTCGAGCAATACCAGTGTTGCAACAGTGACTTCAGCCGGCAGTCCACGCGGTCACATCACGGCGGTGGCAGTGGGCACTTCAACGATCACAGCATCCTACAACGGTCAAAGTTTGGCACTAGTAGTCACCGTCACTCCTGCAACGTTGGCATCGATCGCTATCACTCCTGCAACTCCTTCCACGCCATTAGGGAATACTAGGCAGTTTACTGCCACTGGAACCTACACCGATGCTTCCACGCAAGACATCACCACATCTGTCACCTGGGCCTCTTCAGATACTTCAAAAGCTACCATCAGTAATGCATCTGGTAGCAATGGTCTCGCCTCAACCGTGGCGGTAGGCGCGTCAACAATTTCTGCAAGCTTAAGTTCTAAAACTGGCAGCACGGTCTTTACTGTGAGTGCAGCAAGTTTGGTGTCGATCGCTGTGACTTCAACCGGTGCTGCTCCTTATGCTACGGCGAAAGGCTTAACTCAACAATTTACGGCCACCGGAACTTATACCGATAGCACCACTCAAAATATTACATCGTCTGTCACGTGGAGTTCGTTGACCACTGCAACCTCCACCATCACTAACGATGGTGGATCAGAAGGACTAGCTACGGCAGTCGATGTGGGAACTACCACAATTACCGCCACCTCAGGCTCTGTATCAGGCACCGCTGGATTTGAAGTCACAGCAAAAACAGTGGTATCTCTTGCAGTCACACCGGCGACACCATCGGTGGCAAAAGGGCTCACTCAACAATTTACTGCCACTGCCACCTACACTGATAGTTCTACCTCGGATCTCACGACGCAAGTCACCTGGACTTCAGCCACAACCTCTGTGGCAACTATTAGTAACGTCAACGGCTCGCGAGGTCTTGCTTCAACCCTAACAACTGGAACATCTGTTGTCTCTGCAGCCTACGGTTCTGTTACCGGCCAAGCGACACTAACTGTGACTGCAGCAGTGCTAGCATCGATTGCTGTCACCCCTGCGGCACCATCGGTGGCAAAAGGTCTTACGCAACAATTTACTGCCACAGGAACACTTACCGATGGCACCACTCAAGATATAACCGCAACGGCAACCTGGGCATCCGCTACGACGGCAACTGCTACCATTGCGAGCACTGGATTAGCTACGACAGTTGCGACGGGAACATCGAGTATTTCTGCAACATCAGGAAGTGTTTCTGGAAGCACCACTTTGACCGTAACCTCAGCAACACTAGTCTCCCTGGCAGTGACACCATCCGCACCATCGGTGGCCAAAGGTTTAACCCAACAGTTTACCGCCACGGGAACATATACCGATGGCTCCACTCAAGATCTCACATCGACAGTCACCTGGGCTTCTGCCACCACCGCAACTGCCACGATTGCTAGCACGACAGGATTAGCAACTACTGTAGCTACGGGTACATCAAGTATCTCTGCCACCTCCGGTTCAATTTCTAACAGCACAACTTTGACCGTCACCGCTGCAGTCCTTGCCTCGATTGCTGTAACCCCCGCCGCGCCATCAGTGGCTAAAGGTCTCACGCAGCAATTTACTGCCGCTGGAACACTTACCGATGGCACCACTCAAGACCTTACGGCAACTGCCACTTGGGCTTCGGCAGATACTTCGAAAGCAACCATTGCGAGCACTGGTTTAGCAACGACAGTAGCGACCGGAACATCGAGTATCTCTGCCACCTCGGGAAGTGTTTCTGGAAGCACAACACTCACAGTCGCAACGCAGGCGCTGGTTTCGATTGCCGTCACTCCCGCGAACGCAAGTATTAGCAATGGCACTACTCAGCAATATGTCGCAACAGGAACTTATACCGATGCGTCGACTGCCGTGGTTACAGGGTCCTCCACTTGGACTTCCAGCGACACATCTAAAGCCACCATCAATTCTAGTAGTGGTCTTGCCACATCAGTTGCTGTTGGTAGTTCTACTATCACGGCAACGATCGGTAGCATCAGTGGCAATACCGGCTTGTCTATCACCGCTCCAGCAGGTCCAACAGCGAGTGGCCCCAATGATCCAACCTCGACAGGTCAGGGATCATGGGGCTTTGGAGGCTATGCATATCAAAATACCGCAAACGTTATGGACGCTGCGGATTCCTATGCTGAAGTGATCGCGGACTATAATGATTATGGTCTGCCATTGCGAGCTTCAGGTTTTGGTTTTTCCATTCCTACTGGTGCAACAATCACTGGAATCGTTGTTTAAGTAAAAGAAAGCGCAACCCAAAACGGCAGCGTGACCGGACAGTACATTCTAACTAAGAACGCCTCGACTTCAGTCGGGAACTTGGCCGCAAGCGGCAATTATCCCGCAACTCCTACTTACGCTACCTATGGCAGTAGCACTGATTTATGGGGAACAACGTGGACTCCCGCGCAGATAAATGCTGCCGGTTTTGGTGTGCTATTGATCACATCACAGCAGGCCTATGCCAGTGACGTTGGTCGTATTCATCACATCCGAGTTACCGTGTACTACAATCCATAGCTGCGCTGGGTGTCAGGGCTCGCGGATTCTGGGGTTTAGTTACAAGGGTCGAGGTTTTTGTGCCGCGGGAGGGCATTCCACCAGAAGCCGGTGACGAGCAGCATCGGCCGCTATCTGCAAGTCTTTGGTCAATAATATTTTCCCTCTACGTTCATGTATCACTTTAGCTTGATACGGACCCAATTTCATGACGAAACAGCTGCCATTCACTTCTCAATCGTCGAATCTTGTAAAATGATCGGGGTAGATCCCAGGGAGTTTTACCTCGATGCTGTTCATAGAATTCACACTAAACGCGATTTACTAACACCGATTGAATACAAGCAATCGAGAGACGCCAACACCTGCTGACTCATCATCCTAGATTCAGAAATCTGTGGGGCAGCGTCCAGTTTCTGGACGCGTTGGGGCATCGTGTCTAAAAACTATATCTTGCTAATTTAATTAGTTTATTCGATCATCGACGCACATCTTCCCACGGAGCTTTTTGAGAGGCAATTTGCATGAAGCCCATCAGTAAAATCGCGCTTGGAATACTCGCCATTTCAGCAGCAGGAGTCGCTTATTTTCAAATCGAGAAGGATGATGCGGATTCTGCTCTGGTCACGGACACAGCGTTGCCCATAGTGCCGCTAAAGAAGAAATTGTCCGACGCGGTGACCAGTCAAACTACGCCACCAAAGTCAAAGACAGCGCATCGAGTTTCTGCGCCAAATGTCGAAGCTCCACGCAGTCAAAATCAAACTGCAGACGTATTCCTGGACGACCAGCACTCCTCAACCTCTGAAGAACAAAAAAGAAAAATCCCAAAAACCACGGAGACGTCGCAGCATGCATTCACAAACTCAATTCTTAACGAAATGAAGTTCTCTTCGCCAGCGGACCGATCAGATTTTCTAGCCAAGAATGCGTTGGCAAATCCCGACGGTTGGAAACAACTACCGCAACTCGCGGTTATGCAAATCGACGAAACGCTGAAAGGCCAATACCAGGGGGTCATTCGCCGCAGAGATGATGGGAACTGGCAGATGCACTTCAGCGTTGATGGTTCTATAGAAGGTGAACGGTTTGATGGCGAAATGAAAATCGAGCTCACTGGCGAAGACGGACGGCCATTTACGGGCGGCGAGATAAAAGGTGGAGTGGCCCATCAGATTCGTGCATCCGAAAGAAATGGTGTCGTCTCCATCTTGCTTACGGCTCAAGGCATAAATCCACGTCAAGTGTATCAACTCTTTTTCAACAAGGAAGACAAATCGGAAGTCATTGGAAACGTTTACCTGTTCCAAGACGGGCATTTAACCATCGCCGGAGAGGTATTACTTCGAAGAGCGGATCCAAACTCCGTTGATCGGTCTCTCTAGGATCGCAAGCAACCATGATTGGACCGAGCGTTATTACTTGGTCTAACGGACAGGTAGTGTGTCTAGCCCCGATTTAGGCCCGATTTAATTATCTTTTAATATCGGTTTTATCAATAAATCCTGTGTTTTGTGACTTTAGCTAATAATTTTTGCAGTTTGGTCGATACCACATTGCGAGTCCTTTTACGTTGGGAGCAGACATGCGTCTTCATT
>CAZUYQ010000021.1:37867-44948 GCA_964624705.1 uncultured Polynucleobacter sp. | reverse complement strand
CGAAAAACGAACCAACATCAAGACCGCGTGACAACTCTGGAATTCGAACTGGTGTTAAGAATTCGATATTTACCCCTCAATCGGGAGATGCTGTCCGCATCCCTAACAATTCACAAAATGAAAATACCGAGAGCTATACTAACGAGACAGCGGAAGAATATCATTCGACCTCGACGCCATCACCGTCTCCTACCAATTTGCCCCCCAGTCCGACGTTAACACCCAGTCCGACTCCTAGTCCGACGTCAGCACCCAGTCCGACTCCAGATACAGGCATTCCAGTTTTTTTTAGCGACAATTTTGATGGCGCAGATGCAAGTGATTTGAATCTCGGCAAGTGGGACAGCTGGTTTACGAACCACATTGCAATTGTGAATAACCGCGCTGAGGCTCAAAATGCAGCAATACAATTTGCAATTTCGAAGGCGCCCACAGTTGGCGGTAGTTTTTCTGTCTCGGGCGATTACGCACTTATTCCGACGAATGGAGTAGAAGAGGTAACCGCAGGAAAGACGGTGCATTTGCGGACACTCTGTGCGCCAGGTATGACTCCAACAGACGGAACTACAAAGTACTTAGCAATTTTCTATGATTCACAAGTCTATGCAAAAACAGTGAGTGGCATAACTGAGTTGCGCGGACAGGTTTCACAAATTACGACTTCGGGTGCTGTAGGAAATCTTATCGATACCGCGACTGCAGTTCCTTCCCATGGAACTATTACAATGCTTTTTTCTACACGCCCTTGGATAGGCGGAAGCGTTCACGTTAGAACGATAAAATTATTGATTAACAATCAAGGGGTATTGTCGCAAGAAATGGACCCTCATGCCGACGGTCTTTGCCGTGCGATGATTGGATTGAGGGGATTTTCAATCGACAATTTTCAGATCCGCGGTACCCCTTGAAATCAGGTCATACAGCTATTCAGTTGCTGAAGAACGACATGCCAGCTGAAGGAAGGATCCGGCATCGACCGACTTCACTCAAATATCTTGATTTTCCTTCAGGTAATAATCGTGGGTATCAAGTACTTTCGGACGATCTTCAGCTTTTGAAGCTCCGTACGTAAGCCCCAGCATACCCCCTGCTGTATACATGCGATTTCGTTCGAAAAGAATGAGCGTAAAAATCGTTTCACCGCTTTTATATAATTTGCTACCACGACTTCCACTTTCGTTTCGATCAGTGATATCTTTGGCAACACCGAGTACCCAATCACTATATCCAAAAAGCGAATTTACGTTTGCATTTGTAACATCAGCTGGGCTACGGAGAGTGTGTTTAGCTCTACCAGCTACTAAATCGATCTCTTGGCCACCGCCGGCGGACTCACTGTTTCGCAACGAGATCGTCCAAGTACGTTCTGTTAAAGGCGCTGTTTTGAATTGAGAAGGCCAATACGCGACCGGGCAGTCATAGATGCTCTGAACAGCGACCTCTTGGGAGAATACCCAAGTTTCTGAAAAACTTTGACCAAACCAATGGACTCCTGAAACTTGATTCTGCTGACTACCAACAACTTGGTTAGTGTTTTGAGTCTCGTTCTTTTTTGAAGATGATTGACAGGAAAATGTTCCTACCGTGAGAATTACAAAAAAAAACTTAAAAAAGACCATTGCTGAAATTCCTCCTGTATTAGACGGAAAGCTTAAATTTCCGGAAACATCGACAACGCCGCCAAAACAATGATGGTATCATAACTTTTACAATTTATAAGCAACTAAGCACTATGGAGCTTCTGGAAAACTGACAATGCCATCAAAACGCGGCTGAATCAGCTTCGGGTTCATCTTATCCAGATTCAAAAATATTTTTTGTAGTCTTTTTTTTAAAATAAATTTTTCGAATAGTATCGAAAGCAAAACCGCTAACCAATAAATAAAAAACCTCGAATGCTTTCTCATCGCCCGGTAAAATCTTCTTGCTCATCTAATAAGAAATCAACCTGAAATTTCGAAGTATCAGGTTTACCTAGAGCTTCCAGAAATAGGTTAAGGATCCCGCAGATCTGATCGAGGAAGCAAACTTGAGCCGACACATATACTGTCGGTTCTCGGGTCGTTGGCGTTCAAAGAAGACAAAGTCAATGGGGCGGAAGAACCACGTCGCCAGTCACCGCATCAAGTGTAAACCCAACGCTTCTTCCCAGCATTGTTCCATTTAGGCTGTAAAATGCATGCGAATACTGAGGATTTAGAACGTGATAAATATAAAACGCTCCGTCCCAGGTAAAATCAGGATAATAAAACCACAGCGTCTTCAATTGCTGGCCAAGAGAAAGAGCAATATCGTGGCGAGGATCTAAAACTAAAAAGCCAATGCCTTCATCGTGCGGCTCCAATTTTTCCACCATTGTACAACTTGTTTCGTTCGGCGTATAAGTCACAACCTTGCCAATGAGAGCTTCCTCGCCTGCAAAGTGAAAGGTCACTTTAAAAGCTCCCTTGCAATGTCCTGTGCGTAGTTGGGTGCCCTCGATGATATTGAGCCTGGCATTTGACAAAACCAAACTCACCGCAGTCTGTGCCTTTGTCGATAAATCTTGTATAAACTGTGGCGTTACAGTGTCACTCACCGGTGGCGTAGCTACTGCCGCATGCCCATGTACCGAGCATAAGAAAACATTAAACAACATGATAAAATCTTTAAAATTCCGCATGAATGTACTCATTAATGAACAAATATCCTTTCTAAGTACTCTTATCTATATACGCACTTCCGAACTAAATCGGGTCCGGGAAACTGTTGACTAACATAAACCTGATCGAGTTCTAAGGTTGAGTTGGAGAATATCAGACTCATTGCGGGACCACGATAAAAGATCATATCCAAACGTTTTTCACCTGGAGTTTGTGAAAGACGGTATTCTCCATATTCAGGTGAAATCCTTTTGCTTACGGAAGTCCCATCAACTACAAGATTAACGTTCCAGAGGTCGCTGACCTTTCGAATATTGAAGCTATCCAATCGCCAGGGATCAACAATACGCCCATCTATAGTGCATTCAACTTTTGTAACCAAAACATTTTTGGGCAAATCAGAAAAGAAATTATCCAATTCAGGATCCGCATAAACAACTCCCGAAAAAAACAACATAAACATCACACAAAGAGAAAATTTCATGATGCCTCCACGCCTGTGTTGATTAATTGCCATCTGCTTTAATTTGTTCGCAGAATAACTCCAATTTCCTGTTTACAATCATTTCCAAGTCAGCACATCTCTCTTGTTCCTCGCTGGAGGTTTCGAGGCACTGAATTAAATCCCTGTAAATAAATCGACCTGAATATTTATAATCTTCACCTTCCAAACCAGCCGCGCGGAAGAACTCATGAGCAGATAACACTAGCTTGTCAACGCAAGGCTTTTTATTCCAGTTCTTAAAATCGAGAAGAACGATGTTGTTGGCGCTATCATAGTGAGCGTCTTCGCAATATTGTTTTCCGAGAAGTGGTTCTTGATAACAAATACTACTGACCGGAACCACCTTCACATTTTTGATGCTGTCGGTAATTGAGGTGAGATCGAGCGATTTATCTCCGATGCTTAATAGCGCAATTGCTTGACGACCGGTAGTTGCGAAATTGGCGGCAATAGTGATGCCACCGCCGCCCGATGTATTGCCGCTTCCAGCACATAGTAGAGAGCTGTAGGCGAGCAAGGTCGCTCCAAATAGACATTGATGTTTTTTCCAAGATACCATGACGACGCTCCTATCTGCGATGCTCAGCAATTTGTGTATCGATCTTGGTCAATATACACCGTTCAAGTTGACACTCTATTATTTTATTAGTAAAAAGAAACTATTATGTTAATTAAAAGTGAACAATCGTGAATAAAATCGTCTTAAATTTTCAGGACTACAAAGCTTTCATTCGAAAAATGATCGCCATAAACTCATCCACACGTGGATATCAAGGCAGAATGTCAGAGGCAGTTGGGTGCCCAAAATCCTATTTTTCTCAGGTACTTCACTCAAAAGCTCATCTCAGTCAAGATCAGGCAATGCGCTTATGTATGTTTTGGTCGATGAACGAGATAGAAACAGAGTATTTTTTAGAACTCCTTAATTTGGCAAAGGCCAATTTTCCGCCGTTAGTCGGAAGAATAAAAAAGCGCCTCAAGCTTCTAAAGGATCAAATCGAAAATTTGGCCGAAAGATTTGCAAATGCGCAGTTTCTGGATGGGGAGAAAGAGGCTTTCTACTACTCTGCTTGGTACTGGAGCGCGATTCACATTCTTTTAGGCGTCAAAGGATATCAAACTTCCGAGGCGATAGCCCGCTACTTGAAGTTACCTCCGCAGACAGTCAATGAAACACTCTCCAGACTAGAAGCGATGAAACTTATAAAATTTGATGGAAAAAAATGGCAGACGGTTCCTGGACATCTTCATCTCAGAAAAGATTCGCCGATGCTGTCAATTCATCACGCAAATTGGCGACAAGAGGCCGTCGTCAACTCACGAAAGGTTTCCTCGGATAGCCTCCACTACACTCTTATAAGTTCACAAAGTGTTGCCGACTTTGAACGTTTAAAGCAGGTGTTTTTAAAGTCGCTAGATGAAGCACGGTCTGTTATCGACCCATCGCCGAATGAAGATGTAACTTGCCTCTGTTTGGATTTTTTCCGAATAGATTGATTGACAGTTGCGATTCTTTCACGCGATTTCAACCGATTTAACGATAATTCAATAATATAAATCGTTTACGAACTTATCGTTGCGCGTGACCTACGCGTCATGCACGACAATCAATGCATCCCGAAAAAAGTGTATTGTAATATATAAAAATGACGGCCAGTCCGACCGCCCAACAATAAACTTCCCACGTATGCACGGTCAGCTATCTATTTATGCATAGAATGCTAAATCTATTAATTTTTTCCTGGATACCTATTAGCCTCTTTCGGATCGGCACCTTGACTTAATGACTGCGGTGCCATCCATTGCTTTCCAGAGATTGTTAGGGCACCGTACGTAAATTTACTTGGATATATTTTCTCCTTATATCCAAGTGACATGCATCTAATTTTGGCAGTATCGACAAGCGCTCTCTCGTTAGCTATCATTTTAATCTAGTTCGCAGTCTCAACAATTTTTTACGAAAGGAATGAAGCATGCCGAATCGAAAAGCCATTATTTCTGGAGCCGTTGCAATCTCTGCAACACTAGGACTTGCCTGGTTGACCATGTCATTTAAAGGTTTTGCAGCACCTAAAGAAAAGACGGCAAATGTTTGTTTTCAGTCGCTGTTCACAGCAGTGGAACCAGATTCCTATCTATACCTGGGAATCGATAGCGATACAAATGACACGATATTAATCGGCTGTACTGAAGATCAAAGCAGCCATGTAGATTCTGACTGTGCTTCCTCTGTTTTGCTTCCATCAACCTGTGAAATTCGTTGAACCACTAAACATCGCAAGTGAACATTGAAAGGACCCATTATGCCCATGTCATTTATTAAAGCAGCGATCAATTTATTAATCGCTGGAACAAGTATTCTTTCGGTTTCAACGGCATTCGGCCAAAATATCTCAATTCGTGATGTCGACGGCCTCGATCCCTCCACGTCGAGTTGTGATAACAAACTCTATATTGGTTCGTTGACCTGCAGCACAGCTGCTCGTACTGGAACCCCTGACGTCTGCCTTGCTTCAACAAATCCTGCCGGCGATCCTGATACACTGATTGAACTTCGAAATCGCGACGCCAACTTCAACGATTTGGGGCCTAACGCCTGCGGTATCGCAACATTAAACGCTGTTGCAATCAATTGCCGAAACTGGTGCATGAATGAAGGACATACCGCCGGAACATGCGTCAGTGCTCCAACAGTCTGTCCGGGAACACGAATCTTCCGCGGCAATTGCGGCTGTTCAGGTAGCATCTTTAGTCGTGTCTTCAAAGTCGACAACGTATCGATTGATTTTGGACGTCACACAGCGGGAACTGAAGTTGTACGCACCATTAAAGTTTACTCACTTAGCGAAGAATCTGGTACTTCTGCCGTTAAAATGCGTTTGACAGGAACGCACGACACCCTAAACACACCATTTGAAATTGCAAGCACCTCCACCTGCGGAACGGGTGCACCAGTTCCAATCGGCGGCTTCTGTACGATCGACGTGAAATTCACTGCGCCCGTAATTGTTTCCGGAACAGTATTTACAGATTCATTTGTTATAATTGGCAACGAAGTTGATATCGGCAAAAAACAACCCTCCCGCATTCCCTGGCGCGGTCACACCTCGCCTTCGTACCTTTAATTCCAATTGCATATAAAAATAGCGGGGGGCGACCAGCGTTGGTCGCCCCCCTTTTCCATGAGAGGGCGTTTAGCAACGCCTTCCTGGCAATATTAGGCGCGGATATAAAAAAGTATTTAATTACTGGCTGTTAAATCGGACGGACGCTCCGTGACAACTATCACCGCGTATACGACCTCAGGTTTTTTGGTCATTAACCGAAAAGAATTTCAGTAACGTGAAAATACATATTTTTACCAGTCGGGGGAGGTCTCCATGTCAATTCGAATTTTAGTTGTTCTTCTCGTGTTAGCGAATAGTTCGTGCGGGAAGAAGGTTAAAGATGGCACCTCCGGAAGTGCGAAAGTGACCATGAGCAGGAGCACGAGTTTAAATGTGTCGGATCTAAATTTGGATGCGACGTTGTACACACCGTCAAAATTCTCCGTCAAGTTTCTCAGTATCTATCTTGTCAACGATGTTGCGTCAGACCAAGGCAATATCGGTATTGCCAACTATATCTGGGCAAATCCAGATTGTACTCTGAGTGATTCCGAGACCGAGGAAGATAAAAAGAACTATACTTATAAAACGATGGACGGCAGCTGCACAGATGACAAGGTGAATACATCCCTTGAACTTGCCCGTAGTGCGGACCTTGTCAATGCGGACTTGAATTCGCAGAATCTTTCGGTTCTACCTGGGACATATAACTATGTTCGGATGACTCTTTGCATTGGTTCAACGCAAAGTAATAACGTAACGTTCAAAGCAGACGGTATGACCGACTCTGTCGCTGTTAAGGGAGGCGGTTGCGGGATCACGAGTGC
>CAZUYQ010000021.1:36476-37857 GCA_964624705.1 uncultured Polynucleobacter sp. | reverse complement strand
CCCGATCGTTATTGGCGAAGGTGAATCTGTTAACGTTTCTCTAGCATATGACCTAACCGGCATCGTCTATGACTACGGCGAAGGAATGGGTAAAGGCGATAATTGCTATTTCAATGACGATAGCACCGTTCGCCGTTGTGTGGGCATGCCGCCGATGGTACCAACCGCGACCAAGAACTAGTCGTGGATGCATAGTAGCTCCGGTCTTTAAGATACTGAGAAATATCAGCCAAGGCTCAATTTAATTGCGCGTGGCTTATTCTTCATGGGTCGCTGTCTTTAAGGCTCTGTTTGACTTAACGCCTCGCTTTCTCCTTCTAGCAACCACCGTAAGTGACATCATTTAAAGATATTTTTGGAGTTTCTCCCAAATATTGTTTTCAATCTATATGAGACAATCGGACCGCTTTTCTAAATTTTTAAAAAAAACTCCGATCTCTAAGGGATAGGAGTACTTATGAGAGATACAGGTCGACCGACATGTGTGCGTTTATTTTTGGGTTGCATTTTGCAATTCATAATTGTCACTTCGTGTAACTCGTCTCTAACAGTAAATTCCTCCCCAAGATCAACAACCTCTATCAGCAAAATCGCGGTCGACAGTGATAAGTTGGATATTAAAAGTGGTGGGGCAGGGTGAACTGAAGGAAGGGGCTCATGATCCTATGTTTCCCTTTAACCATACGGCTGCGATGCTAAGGGCCAATATCCGTTTTAAATTCTAAAAAGTAAATAGGTAGTGGATCACTGCACGCTACAAACACAGTTGAATAGGCCAGTTAGCAGCGTCTTCAAGAGTTGTCCCTGATTTCCGCATAAAATACGCGATAGCTCAATCACTGAATTCCTACGGAAGTTTGTTAACGCCTCAGGAATCGGATTTTCACCTGACGAACGTCTGACGATTTACAGTCCTATACTGAGTACACGTGAACTCTTTGTTGCGTTAAGGGGTGTCAATCCAGTCCAAGTTTCATTTTTCCAGTAACCAGGGACCTCAACGTTGGATGAATTCTTGCTAAATCCGGCAACATAAATATCGCTACCGGTAACAAGGATAGCGTTGCCCGACCCGGGCTTAGCTGCATCTAGAGGAGTAAGTCCGGTCCAGGTGCCGTTCTTCCAATAACCTGGAACCCCGACGTTTGAGGAATTACTGCTATATCCCGCCACGTAGACGTCGGTTCCACTGACTGTGATGAAACTCGTATATGAGTCTCTCGAGGCTGCGAGAGTCGGAAGAGCGGTCCATGTGCCGTTTTTCCAATAACCTGGGATGTAAACACTCGAAGAATTTTGGCTATATCCTGTGATATAGACATCGCTGCCACTTATAACTGAGGAAGTCACAAATGTGTGTTTCGTTGCATCTATAGGGGTC
>CAZUYQ010000021.1:33704-36465 GCA_964624705.1 uncultured Polynucleobacter sp. | reverse complement strand
AGACGTTGGAAGAATTAACGCTATGTCCGCTAGCATAAACGTCCGCCCCCGAAACAACTATGGAATAAACTTCTGACTCTTTAGTCGCGTCAAGGGGTGTAAGGCCTGTCCAGGTACCGTTTTTCCAATATCCTGCAACTTTAACGTTTGATGCATCCCGACTGTTTCCAGCGGCGTAAACATCAGCACCGGAAACAAACATGGAGTTAACAGTGGAGTCATTGTTAGTCGCATCCAGTGGTGTCAAGCCATTCCATGTACCGTTTTTCCAATAACCCGCGATCTTATAACCTGAGCTATCATAGGAATATCCACCGGCATAGACATCGCCGCCAGATTTCAACAGCGACAACACGGCAGAGTCCGAGGCCGCATCGACGGGTGTCTGTGCGTTCCAGTTGCCGTTTTTCCAATAACCAGCCGTCTTGACGAAGGATGAGTCTATGCTGTAACCCCCAAAATAAATATCTGCGATGTTAGCAGCCGCAGCTGTCACAGTAAGAGTCGCTGTCCCGGAAATCCCGCTTTTTGTCGCAGTAACAGTCACTGTGCCTATGCCTGTTGATGTTGCAAGACCACTTGTATCGATGGTTGCAGAGCCTGATCCGTTTGTAGTGCTCCATGTAACTGATGTTGTAATGACGCTGGTTGATGCATCCGAATAAGTTCCTGTTGCAACGAACTGGGATGTTGTACCAAGAGAAATAGACGAGCTACTGGTAGTTACGCTAATCGAGACTAACGAGGCTTGAGCTGTTCCTGAACTGGACGCGGTCGTTGTTGTGGGTGTAGGTGTAGGACTTGTTGTAGATGTTAACGCGACTGTGAATTTACCCCACTTTGAGACTTGAACTTGGACCAGGCTTTTTGCGGTCACAGTGTAATTGGGATATGTAATTTCGCTGGCCGTAGTTTTGTCTGACGGAGTAAAAGTCACCGTTAGATTTTTTAACTCGTCTTCGGAGAAGCTCTTGGTCATCGCTTTTGGCAATGTTACGGTAAACGTCGAGCTAGGTGTTTCGGTGGCGGAAAGGCTAAAGGATGTGGTTGACGATAAGATGACAGTTAGCACTTGTTGGGTTGACAAACTCCCTGCCGGAAGACTGATCTCCATGCCTTCGAGTTCCGATTTGCTGGAGGTAAGAGTATTGTCTTGATCGGGTTTGACAAGAAAATCTTCAGACGTTTTTGCGCTTGTTCCAGCCGAATTACTAGAGTTGCTAACTGTACAGCTTACCAACGCCAAGAGGTTAAACATAAAATACGCAAATTGAGATTTGTAATTTTTAGTTTGATTTTCCTTCATGTCGCTTCCCTCTCTATGACATTCTTGAACGTTTTCGGTTAAACGTTAGAATTCTTTAGTCGTTTTTCGCTGTGTACCTACGGATATGGGGCTGCGTCAAAAGGTCATTCGGCTACCTTGACGTCAACCAGGAGTGCCCATATCGTTGAATTTTCGGTTGAATTGATGGCAATTTAATTTTTCACATAAAGATTGAGTTAGTGTTTCAAGTTTCCCTCTGATTTAAATTCGGAAGACTCGTTGATGCGGTCCTGTACAAATGACAGGTCTTTGGCGCGATTCCACGCTTTAACCGCTACTTCGCGCATGGCGACGTCATTGATGCAAATGCTTCGACACTGTGGAGAGGCGGCGGGACGGTGTTAATAAAGCCAATTTTAATAGTAACTTGCATTAACTGGCGCAGTTAAGTGTGTTTGAAAAACTTAACTAGGGCCGCGCTAAAGATAATTTGTAAATAAATTCAAAGATCTGCGAATAAGCGTCTTTCATTGACAAAAGGTTCTCGCTCTAAATTACCGTTAACTGTTTGAATTTTATGAAGAAAAATAGGTTTAAAACACAATTAAATCGACCAGTTTATAACTTGCACAAACCATAATTATAACCTTTGATATTTTTAATGAATTTCATTATATAGGGCGTAAACCTTTATAGCGCGGAGCTAATTTTATGAAAATGCACCCACAGCACCTCTTTTTTCTTCTACTGACACTTGGCGTTTTGTCGGGCTGCAGGGCAAATCACGCCGATGTCGCAACCTCAGATCAACAAAGTGCTTTTCTTAAGTATGTAAAGCTTGATGCCTTTGAAGTTAAATTCAACGTCCAAGATAACGACCTTGTCGCGGATGCTCTGCCGTTAGGTGAAGTTCAACTGACGTGTAGTGAAGTTAGTAGGTTTGGTGGTTCTGGGAAAACAGTCGAGACGACGACCATCGCCAATGTCAGTAAAACTGATCCTTCGTTGATCAAGCTGTCGACGTCTGCTTCGATCTTTTTAGATTATTCCGAACTTTCAAGATCTTCGACCGGATGTTCTGTTAATATTCGCTTGAAATACCCGCAGGGAAGCTCTGTTTCTGGAAAACCTCGTGGTGCCGGTTCCGTGGTTCTATTTGCCGTTGGCAATTTTGGACTCTTTAATAACGTCGCACGACAATTAGAGCAGAATCTGAACGGCGGCACGTCAGTAATCAATCTGATGAAAAATAGCGATGGCGTGGCGCGTCATTCGCACTTCATTTTCCCTAACGGCACTCAGTCGCAACTCAATATCGCTCTAGACTATAAGGCTGATCTTTTGGATACATCTCTTCAAAGTGAATTATTATTCTGAACAGAAGGACGTAGCACGCGCCTTAGCGCCTGAGCATCTATTTCAGGCCTTTCTTTGGGCCAAGCTATTGGTGCGGCAACCGGTCCCGTCTACTGGTCCTGTAGTAATTTAGATATT
>CAZUYQ010000021.1:33274-33694 GCA_964624705.1 uncultured Polynucleobacter sp. | reverse complement strand
GGATTCTACGCATGACTCCAGTAAGTGGGTGCCTCTGACAAGTTGCGATATGGTCGGGTAGGATAATCAAGTCTCCATGTCTTGCCGGATACAAACGGTCACTGGAAAGGTGAAATTGGTGAAAATCAGAGACCAAAAGCTCGCAGATCCTGATGCAGATTTTCCCGGCAAAGATTATCCAACAATGAATGTTTTAGCTTCGTTTATGGCGTCGTTAACTGTCCCTAGTATGATGCCACTCGAACACAAAACGAATTTCGGAAATATTTATTGCAGTGCGACTCAAGCAAAATAATGCGGCGCGCATTCGCGGTCGCTAAATCGGATAAGCCGCGTGGGTGCTGGTTACTTTGCGGGCGCTGTAACGATTGTACCGGTCGACAAAAGTCCATTCGCTGCTGCACACACGCGGAAACTATC
>CAZUYQ010000021.1:29947-33264 GCA_964624705.1 uncultured Polynucleobacter sp. | reverse complement strand
TTGGCACTCCGCCGCCGACTCCCACACCGACTTCAACGCAGTGGTGGACACCCTATTATCCGACTGGCTCTCCGCGGCCTAACTTACCATCCCCAACTCCAGGAGGAGGAACAACGCCACACGGTCCTACACCAGTTCCAACAGCTTGCTCAGGGGGTAGCACATCAGCGTATTGTACTTGTTCGGATGGTCGGATACTTAGCCTTCCTCCTAACCCTCAAACGGCGTGTACAACAATATGTTGCGGATAACTGTTTTATCCTCAATCCGAAAAAGATTTTAACGTGATTTTAGCGAGTGCTTGTCACCGCTTTGCTTTGAACGCGATGAATGCTTTTCACCCAAATTGAGAATTTATCCACAAGCGTGAACACGCTGCTATCTTGAAATAAAAACAGGGTTCTGTATTTTGGTTGTCGCGAAACATCCCCAAAATAGGAACTCTGTGATGGCACGATGAAATCCTGCGTCCCGCGGATTTCATCAGTCGACGGTTTGCGCCAGAGCAGAGGTCATCTCCTTGCCGTCGGTGCACTGTACAGGTAATATTAAAAGAATACGTCGAATCTGAAGTAGTTTTGTTCTGACCCAAATCATAATATGCAAAAATCTTTCCGGCATTCCGGGCATTGATGAGGACTTTCTTCGTTTCGTTCGAATGATAGTAGACAAACTCAAAGGCGGGTGTATGCAGTTTAGAGTTCGGGCTTCCTTTTTCGTATTCATATTAGTGTCCGTCATTGCTTGTAAGTCGACGAACTACGACGCGTCGTCGCTTGAAAACGCCGGGGCAAATCTTACCCAAGAAGAGATTGAGGCATTGAAGGGCTACTCTGAAGGGGAATACCGTGTCATGAATACTTATCTCCGGCATGGCCCCAAATCAAAAGAATTTCTCGATCGCATGCGCGAACGAGAAGTAAAGGGTGCAAGAACCACGCAAACTGCCGTAGAAAAAAATATTGCTCTCATGCGGTCCGCTCTAAAGAAGTTGCCTCCGCGTAAGATGAGGGTCTGGCGACTGTTAGATTATGATTTCAACCGTGTGGCAGAAGTAACAAAAAAATCCTTTTCCACCGGGGTCGAATATGTCGATAAGGGTTTTATGTCGGTAACGAGTAAAAAGAACGGCGCATTGATGGAAGATCGGAGTTATTCTTACAGTCCTAGCCATGTTCTAACAATTGACGCAAATAATGCGATCGATATTTCGCAATTTTCCACCCGACCTTACGAACAGGAATTGATTATCCCGGCTGGAACAACATTTACCGTAAAGTCGTCACGGGGCCGCTTTGTTCGTATTCCCGATGATGTCGGAAATACCATTTATCAGGACGAGTGGGTGAAAAATTTCGATTCTTTTCACAATTACTTTTCAGAAACTGCAGCTCAGGCTTATACGAAGATGATGAACTACGGACGCCCACTCATCTTTGTTGAACTCTCCCCGAAACCTTATTGACAAGATAGAAAATGATTTTTTTCGTAATTCAGGTTAAGTATTTTTGCTAGTTTTTTAAGATTTTTGTTATTGGTCCAAAGAACTGCATCTGAAAGAAGACACGAGGCTAATAAATTCACATCCACCCAACCGACCCCTTGCCCCAAAAGCGTTCACTTGTCGACAAAGTGCAATACTTCTTCTTGAGAAGGCGACTCGGTCAGCGGCAATAATTGTAGCAACGGCAAAATTTCGTGTCGTTGACGTAAATTCCCGCAAGGTTCCTTCTTCGCCCCGTAGTCACCTGTTTTTGAATCTATGACGCAAAAGCGTTACAAAGTCGTTACAGGCGAAGGCCCAGAAACATTCTTTATGTGCCAGTCCTCCTTACCCGCAATACTTCGATTTAAAAGACAAATAAATAAACACTTCAACGACTTTTTTGATGCAGACAGCACCCTGCTAAATTCGATTTAACTTTAAAGCTATAACAACCGATAAGGCTTGGAGATCGAACAAGGGGCATGCATTGAAATATTTGATCTTAAAAAAATTTACTGCACACCTGCTTTTGGCGTTTGTCATTCTTGTCTCTGCATGCAAGAAGGAGGCCTCCATGCAGGTGACAGCGACCTTCGGAGCAAAGAAAGCTATTTCGAGCAAAATCTCCGGGAAAGTTTACTCTGCGACAAGCTTCGCATTAAGTAACACCGTTTCCACTCAAGAAAATCCGGTCGCTAACGCGACAGTAAAAATTTACAAAGTCATCAACTCCAATACTCAGCCTTCTCTTATAACTACAACATCTACAGATAGCAGCGGAGCGTACTCACAGAATCTCATTTTAACCAGCAGTACAATGATCCTAGTTGTTGCGCAAAAAGATAATTCTGCAATTGGTCAAGCAATGGTCGCCTATACTGAAACTACTTTGACCGATACGGCATCCCAATCTCTTCAAGCTGATATCTCTATCCTCTCATCACTGACCGCCCGCATTCTCATCAAAAAAAATGTGGAACTTCAAGACCTCAATAACGATCGCTTAGCGGCGACACTGCAAATTGTCCGTGATAAAATCGCTGCAAATTCATCAACAGAGTTCGAGGCACTCTTCTCCACGTTGGCCTCCTCAAGCACATTTATCAGCTCACTTGTCACTGCGACCACAGATCAAGGAGCAAGTGAAAATCGAGCGCAGACTGCATTCGATGCCATTACTGCTGTCCTTACACCAACAACAACGTCAACCACGACGACCGGTGGTACAGGATCTTCAACAACAACAACGACGTCCCAAGTCCCACCTCCAGATCCTACCGGACTTGGAGCCTCTGCAGATTCCTCAACTCAGCTCACTGTCTCTTGGACTTCCGGCGGTGGAACGACAGCAAGTTATAAAATCGCCTATCAGACGGGCGCAACAGCTCCGTCAAACTGCAGCACGGGTACAGTGACCACCTCGACAACAACGTCCGTCACGATCAGTGGACTCGTACCTGGTACGCAGTATGCATTTCGGATATGTTCGCTTAATTCTAATGGTACGCCCGACGAATCGAGCGGCGTAACAACCACAGCAATGACGTCCGCCTTTGTGATCTCTGGTTGGTCTTATGTGGATGGCAATACCGCCGTCGGTCTCAACAAAAACACCACACAGACGGCAGCAACCCCTAAACTCACTACATTTAACTCGAAATTATACTCGATCTGGAGCGAGGGAATCGGTGGTGGAATAAATAACATTCGCGTTGCTGTTTACAGTGGAAATGATTCCTCGCCATCTTGGAGTTTTGTGGATGGCAACGGTGCAACGGGAATTAACAAGAATTCCGCAACGGACGCAATCTATCCAAATTTTGTCGCATTC
>CAZUYQ010000021.1:28579-29937 GCA_964624705.1 uncultured Polynucleobacter sp. | reverse complement strand
CAACTCCAAATTATACGCAACTTGGGTGGAAGGTCATCAGATTCGGATGGCGGTATACAACGGCAACGACTCTGCGCCGTCATGGTCGTTTGTCGATGGCAACGGGGTAAACGGCATCAATAAGGATCCCGCTAGGTGGGCGGATTCGCCCGCCCTTGCAGTCTTCAACTCAAAACTCTATGCGACTTGGTCTGAACAAAACGGCGTCAATGGCCAGATTCGAACCGCAGTTTACAATGGTAACGACAGCTCACCCATCTGGAGTTTTATTGATGGTGATGGCGTGGACGGCATCAACAAAGATCCCACCCAGAGTGCGCTAACCCCCAATATGTTGGTTACAAACTCAAAACTTTATATCTCTTGGTCCGAAAGCAATGGATTTCCACAACAGGCGCGTGTCGCCGTTTACAACGGCAACGACGGCGCACCTGCTTGGACGTTTGTCGATGGAAATGCCGCGACAGGGCTCAATCGTGACCCTGCACAAGGAGCGTATGCGCCACGTATCTATGCATTTAACTCAAAAATTTATTTAACCTGGTATGAGCACAACGGTACGGCGATTCAAGTTCGAGTTAAGGTTTACAACGGTAACGATGGCGCTCCGTCTTGGGCGTTTGTTGACGGTGGTGGTGCACCCGGTCTAAACAAAGATACCTCACAGGCAACGTCGGCTCCTCAGTTGACGGCGCTCGGCTCAACGCTCTATGCGACCTGGTCGGAAGGCAACGCAACTCAGCAGATTCGAGTTGCAGCTTACAACGGCAATGACTCGTCTCCATCCTGGAGTTTCTCCGATGGTAATGGCGTAAACGGCATCAACAAAGATGTTACCAAAGCCGCCCTTGAGCCTCAACTGGGAGTGTTTAACTCAAAGCTCTATGCAACTTGGCGAGAAATCAATGGCGCAGCCTATCAAATTCGTGCTGCCGTAGCGCAGTAAATACTCTGTTCAAATTAGGGAAATGTTTGTCGTGGTATCATAGTTGCACTTGTATTTGTCAGTGTTTCAAACTGTCGCTTGCCTAAGCTAAGATCACTTCTCCAGGGGGTGGCCTTTTGCCCGTTGCCACTCGTTTGCAACGACTTCCACGTACGATTCGCTGCCGACCAACAGAAAGTGTTTGTCCTCCGTATTCTCTCGTATTGAAATTACGTGTGGTTATCCCGATGTCGTTACAGGATCGCAGATTAAATGCACGATCTCTGCAGCTGATAAAATTCTTTTTACGAGTCGCCCGTTATCCGAACAATTTCGGATCCAGCGATTTTCTGTTCCTCTTGGTAAGCAGAAACATCTGACTCTTACCGTTGAATCTTTAACTGCATCCATCGACAGCGCTCATGCTGTTTGG